>CAJXII010000072.1 GCA_913054415.1 uncultured Arcobacter sp. | reverse complement strand
TTGATATTTTAAAACCTTATGAATTTGGAATAGAACTTAGTGAAACTTATCAAATCCATCCAGAGCAAAGCACAGTAGCTATAATAGTTCCAAATAAAGAAGCAAAATATTTTAATATTTAACCAATAAATAGTATATAAAATTTATTATTGTGTATTTTTTATAGATGTATAGTTTAAAATTAAAATCCAAACAATACCAATATCTATAAGCACATCTGCAAGATTAAAAATTGCAAAATCAAACCAGCAGTGCCAATATACATAATCTACTACACCACTATGAATAAATCTATCATAAATATTGCTTATACCTCCAGCAAAAATAAGAGCTATTGGTAGATAATAGTTATGAAAAATCTCTTTATTTACTAAAATATATATACTTACTACTAACATCAATCCAATTTGGATAAATTTAAGATACTCTTTTAAAAATGCAAACATTGAAAATGCTACACCTTTATTGTAAGCTAAAATAAAAGATATACATTTGTAATCTTTGCTAAAACCATCAACAAAGATATATTTGATATATTGATCTACACTAAAAAGTATAAATACTACAATCAAAAAGATTGATATTTTTTTTAACATAGTTTACTTTTGATAAATTTAGATAGCTTATCCATACTTTGTTGCACAAGTTTTTGATCTTTGCCCTCTAATAGTAATCTAATTTTTTTCTCTGTTCCTGAATATCTAATAAGATCTCTTAAACCTAAAGTTCTTAACTGATCTAAAAGTTCTTGAAGTCCTGATATATCTTCTAAAGGTATTTTATCTTGAATAACAATATTTGTAAGGATTTGTGAGTATAGTTCAAAAGGATTTAAAACTTGACTTGCTTTTTTGCCACTTTTTATTATCATAGCCAAAACTTGTAAAGCTGATGCTATACCATCACCTGTTTTAGAATAATCACCAAAAATTAGATGACCACTTTGTTCTCCACCAAAATTAATATCTTTATCTTTCATAATTTGTAAAACATTTTTATCCCCAACATCACTTCGTAAAAGTTGTATATTGTGTTGGTTTAGATAATCCTCTAATGCTTTGTTGCTCATAACAGTTGCTACACAAGAAGAGTTTGATAGTTGATTCTCATTTGCAAGATAAACAGCCATAGCACCTATTAGTTTATCTCCATCTACAACTTCACCTTTTTCATCTACGATAACAACTCTATCTGCATCACCATCTAAAGCTATACCTATATCTGCTCTAGAAGCTATTACTTTTTTACCTAACTCTTTAGGGTGCAATGCTCCACAATTATCATTGATATTAAATCCATCTGGTTGGTAGTTTAGTGTAACTAAATCTGCTCCTAACTCTTCTAAAATAGTTGGTGCTACTTTGTATGCTGCTCCATTTGCACAATCTAATACAATTCTAATACCAGCTAATGATAACTCTTTTGGAAATGATGTTTTAATAGAAACTATATATCTTCCTATAACATCATCTATCCTTTTTGCTTTACCTATATTTTTATTTGTTACTTGTGCTGAATTTAAAAGCTCTTCATTGAAATATATATCTTCTATTTGCTTTTCAATATCGCTATTTAGTTTATCTCCATTGCAGTTAAAAAATTTGATACCATTATCTTCAAATGGATTGTGAGAAGCACTTAACATAATCCCAGCATCACATCTCATAGATTCTGTAAGATATGCAATAGCAGGTGTTGGCATAGGTCCTATTTGAATCACATCATAACCTACACTTGTAAAACCACTTACAAGTGCATTTTCTATCATATATCCACTTCGTCTGGTATCTTTACCTAGAAGCACCCTTTTTGTTCTTTTTTTAGATATTTTATTAAAATATATTCCAGCAGCCTGAGCTAGTTTTAAAGCAGTTATGGCAGTTAAAAAGCTTCCTGCTTCCCCTCGAACACCATCTGTTCCAAATAGTTTCATATTATTATTACCTTTGTGTGTTTGATTTAATCATTTTTAATTATAGCATAATATTATTTATGAACTATTTTAACCAATACCATACTGATAACCACTTCAAGTATAGAAGCTAATATAAAAGCATAAAAATAAAATTGTGTAATACTATGTGCTTGATATGCTAAAGTAACAACTGCGATTAATAATGTGAGTGGTTGAGCATGTGATATAGCTAATAAAAATGAGTTACGATAACCAATATCTACAATAAATAGTGTTGATGCTATAACTCTGATTACTATCATTATGATTGCTATAACTAAAGCAGTAAATACAAGATTATCTATAAATAGTGAGCTTAGTCCAAATTTGGTTCCTATCCATATAAAAAATATAGGCACTAACCATCCAAATCCAAAATGTTCAAGTTTATGTGGTAGCTCTTTGTTGTGTTTAAAAAATGTTGTTATAAATACACCAGCTATAAATGTTCCCAAGGCTATTTCAAGATGTAGATACAACATAGCAGCTATCATAAGGAAAAATACTGCCATAGATATTCTAATATCTTGCTCTTGTGTATCAACTTTTGGCATCAGTTTTGTTTTAAGTTCTGGATGCCACCATAAAAGATTATGAAATAATCTATATATAATAATAACAACAATAAAAAGTGTAAAAAGTAATACTAAAGTTTGGTAAAATTTAACTCCAATACCAAATTTTAGTCCAGCACTTACTGTTGTTAGGACAACTATAGATATAATCTCCCCAATAAGTCCTACAGTGATAGCCATATTTAACCATACCTGCTCACCATACTCTTTTTTGAGTGAGGCTAATAAACCTATAGATATAAGTGGAAGTGTAACTATAAATATCTTTTCATAATCAAAATAATAGACACTAACAATAGTAGATAAAATATATAGAATTATAGTATATAAAAAAGCTTTTTGTAATATCTCTGTTGAGATTTTCATCAATGCCCTAAGATCTACTTCCAATCCTGCTAAAAACATAAGATATAAAAATCCAAGTTCAGCAACTAGATCAAATATATGATTTGGGTGGATAACTCCTATAGAAAGACCAACAGATCCTAAAATAATTTCTATAGGAATAGTGGGTAATTTAAGCATTTTAGACAACAATGGAGATATAAAAATTATAATTGATAATGTTGTTATTAGCAATATCTCATTGTGTAACATAAACTATCCTATATTTTACAATTAGTTGCTATTGTATATCCACGATCTAGGATATTTTGTATATCTAAAGAGGCAAGATTGCCTGATGTAGTAAGATAATCACCAATAACAATAGAATTGGCTCCATATTTAAAAATATCATATTGTTGTTTTTGAAATGTTATCTCTCTACCACCTGCTACCATAAGCATAGTTTTTGGCATTGCACTTCTTAGATTTTTGATAATATCAAATGCTACTGCAATATCTAAAGTTTCATAAGGTAAGGGCAAAGCTTTATTTGGATGAAAAAAATTAATTGGCACACTCATAGGATCTAGTTCAACCAAAGAGTTTATCAATGATTTTCTATCATCAATAGATTCGCCCATACCAAATATACCACCACTACATAGATTTAATCCTACTGATTTAATATTAAGACAAGTTTGAAATCTATCATCCCAACTATGAGTGGTGCAAATATTATGGTAAAACTCTTTTGATGTTTCAAGATTATGATTATAGTGTTCAATACCAGCTTTTTTAAGTTCTTTTAATTGTTCAATAGAAGCTATACCATTACATGCTATTAAACTAAGTTGAGGGATAGCTTTTTTTATAGTATAAGCAACTTGTGAAACAAATTCTACTTTTTTATCATCAAGTCCTGCTCCTGCTGTTACTAAACAATATCCTATTGCTTTGTGTTGATAAGCTAATTGTGCCTCTTTTAAAATCTCATCAATAGATTTGCTTCTATATCGTTGGATATTTGCTTTGTGTTTTACACTTTGTGTGCAAAATTTACAATCTTCGTTGCAAGTTCCACTTTGTATATTATTGATTGCACATAGATATATTTTATTGCTCATTAGTTTGCCTATTGTATAAAAATTGTTTTGTTTGCCAATCTTTTGTATATGGTTTTTTAAAATAATATTCCACTATATATTGTTGTTGTGTGATAGTTAGTAAAACACACTGTGTAAGTGGTTTATTTCTAGCACATATCTCTCCAGGGTTAATAAAAAGAGTATTGTTTTTATAGTATGTTTCAAATTTATGAGTATGACCAAATATGATTATATTAGTGTCACTATTAAGATAATAGGGCATATGCATAAGTTTAAATGTAAAATTTTCTATTTTGAAATAGTAAGGTTCTTTTTTGATATTGTATCTATCTTGATATTGAACAAGATTATAATCATTGTTACCAAAAACAGCAATATATGGAAGATTTGATTTTTGAAGAATTTTTAAATTCTCTTCCATAATCAAATCTCCTGCATGAATAAGGTATTTTGCCCCTTTGGTTTTTAGATATGAAATAGCTTCTAAGGTTAAATCATCTTTATGATGACTATCTGATAATATAGCTATTTTCATATTTTATACTAAATTATTTACCAGCTTTTTCTAGCTCTTTATCTAGTTCTCCATTAGCTTTAGCTGCTAAAAATTTTTGATACATAGCTTGATCATTTTTAAATGATGTTTTAATAGCTTTGTCCATAGCTTGTTTTACAGGTTTATTTGACACAGTAACTAGCATATATAACTCTTTTGTTTTTGGATTTGTCCATACATCTGTAGCTCTACTTCCATTTAAAGTTTGACTTGCTAATTGTTTTGATACTTTTGATGAAGCTTGATCAAAAGTTGATGCTGTTCCTGAACCAGTAGTTGCTTTGTATGATTTGAATAGGTTTGATACTTTTGTGCTAATTTGTGAAGCTAAAGCATCTCTTCCATCTGCCATAGCAGCACTTCTTTGCATAGATTTATCATTACCTGCATTCATTTTAGCAATACCAACTGCTGCAAATGATCCTTCAACATAAGGGTTACAAGTCCATTTAGGAGCTAAAACACCATCTTGACGACATCTAAAATCTGGCTCTTGCTTTTTTGGTGCTTGTTTACCACAACCTGTTAGTAGTAGTGAAGCTACTGCTACTGTTGATAATGTTCTTAATACTATTTTTTTCATTTTCATTCCTTAGAAATTTAATTTGTTTAATTGTATCATATATTATGTTATAATATACTTTATGAGACCACTGCACAATGAACAATTTCATAGCTTTAGTGTAGTTCTTTATATAACCATAGGAGATAAAATGCAATCTTGCTACTATATGCAAAAAGCTATTTTAAAAGCTTGGCAGTATCAGTTCTTAACATATCCAAATCCAGCAGTTGGAGCTTGTGTAGTTCAAAATGGTAAGATCTTATCTATAAAAGCACATCAAAAAGCTGGAGATCCACATGCTGAGGTAAATGCTATAAAAAGTGCTTTTTTAAAACTTCATCCCAATTCAAAACTAAAAGATATGACAAAATCAAGTGATATTCATAAGTTTTTATTAGAAAATCATAATGGTTGTTTTGAAGATTGTCAGATTTATGTTACTTTAGAGCCTTGTAACCATATAGGCAAAACCCCATCATGTGCTATGTTATTAGAACAATTAAGATTTCAAAAAACTATCATAGCTACACTTGATATTAATCAAGAAGCAACAGGTGGTTTAATCAGATTACAAAAAGCAAATCTTGATGTTGAAATAGGTATATGCAAAGAAGAGGCCAAAGAGTTATTGACACCATTTAGATTGTGGCAAAAAAAGAATTTTAAGTTTTTTAAAATTGCTATGAGAGAAGATGGATCAATAGATGGTGGATATATCACTTCACAAGATAGTTTAGATTTAGTTCATCATATTAGAACAAAAATAGATCTTTTAGTAATAGGTGGTAATACTGTAAGAACGGATAGACCCACTTTAGATACTAGATTTGTAGATATAGATAAAAATCCAGATATTTTGATATACTCATCAAATCCACCTGAAAGCTTTGATAAAACTATACCTTTATTTGGTATAACAAATAGAAAAGTAACCATATCAAATAGTTTGGAAATGATGAATGAAGCAAATTTTATTATGATAGAAGGTGGTTACCATTTATTTGAGAATATTAAAAATCAAATAGATATGATTATGGTTTTTATGTCACATAAAGATAGTTTGCCTAAAAAGATTGATATTGAAAAGAAGTTTGGTTTAAAACAGATCCATTCCTATTTTTTAAATGAAACAGATGAGATTATCTTTTTGAAGATGGAGGAAAAAATATGAAGTATTTAATGACAATAGATGCAGGAACAGGAAGTGTAAGAGCAGTTATATTTGATACAAAAGGTAACCAGATATCAATATGGCAAGAGGAGTGGGAACATCTACAAGAGAAAGATGTTTTAAATAGTATGAATTTTGATTATGTTAATAATTGGAAATTAGTAACTAAGTGTATTAAAAAATCTATCAAAAAAGCAAAAATTTCACCTAATCAAATAGTAGCTCTAAGTGCAAGTAGTATGAGAGAAGGTATCGTTTTATATGATAAAAATGGTCAAGAGATTTGGGCAGTAGCAAATGTAGATGCAAGAGCTAGTCAAGAGGTGAGATATTTAAAAAATAATTTTAAAAATATAGAATATGAATTTTATCAAAAAAGTGGTCAAACATTTGCCCTAGCAGCTTTACCTAGACTTTTGTGGTTAAAAAAATATAGAAAAAATATATACTCACAAGTGGCATATATATCTATGATTAGTGATTGGATATTGGCAAAATTAAGCGATGTTATAGCAACTGATCCTAGCAATGCAGGAACAACAGGGATATACTCTTTAAAAGATAGAGACTGGTTACCAAAAATGGCATCCAAAGTTGGTATCAAAAGTAATATATTCCCACCATCTTATGAGCCTTCTGAAGTATTGGGCAATGTAACTATTGAAGCTTCAAATCAAACAGGATTAGCAACAACAACAAAAGTTGTAGTAGGTGGTGGTGATGTGCAATTAGGTGCTACAGGTTTAGGTGTGATAAAAGCAGGTGATGTAGCTATATTAGGTGGTAGCTTTTGGCAACAAATAGTAAATATACCAAATGATATAAAACCACCTAAAAATATGGATATTAGAGTTAATCCACATGCGATTAGTAACTTATCACAAGCAGAAGGTATTACATTTTTTAGTGGATTGGTTATGAGATGGTTTAGAGATGCTTTTTGTCAAGATGAGATAAAAGAGGCATTATTAAAAAATATAGATGTTTATAGTCTGTTGGAGCAAAAAGCTTCTAAAGTTCCATTAGGTTCGTATGGTATTATGCCAATATTTAGCGATAGTATGAAATATGGTAAATGGTATCATAGTGCACCTAGTTTTATCAATCTAAACATAGATCCTCATATATGTAATAAAGCTAGTATCTTTAGAAGTTTACAAGAGAATGCTTGTATCGTATCAAATATAAATCTTAAAAAAATATCTAAATTTACAAATATTAAACCAAAAACAATAGTATTTGCAAGTGGAGCTAGTAAGGGTGCTTTATGGTGTCAGATTTTAGCAGATGTTACAGGATGCCAAATAAAAGTTCCAAAAATCAAAGAAGCTACATCATTGGGTGGAGCAATATTTGCTGGAATTGGTGCAAAAGTATATAAAGATATAGATGAAGCAATAGAAAAAGTTGTAAAATGGGAAAATATATATAAACCAAATATGAAAAATCATATTAAATATAAAAAAATAGAAACAAAATGGAAAAAAATATATAAACAACAACTAAAACTTGTAGATCAAAATCTAACTACATCTATGTGGAAAGCACCTGGTTTATAGTTAAATAAGATCTATTAGAAATTCATTTTATTTGAATATCAATATATAAAAATAAAGGAAATTCAACTTTATTGAATAAATTTAAAGTAAAAGAATTGTATAATCTAAAGAATAATTCAATGACAGCACCAATAATAGAAGCAAAAAAGGTTATTGAAACTTTACC
>CAJXII010000071.1 GCA_913054415.1 uncultured Arcobacter sp. | reverse complement strand
CTTCATTTTAATTTTGAAGTTTTAACCCCACAAGAATTTTTAGAAAGGTATAAAAAAATGAGTACATTAACACTTTTTAAGATATACCACCTATATTTAATAAAGATAACCAAATTATTTTATATCTTATCACTTAACTATGCTATAATAAGCAAAAAAATAAGGAGAAAAATATGACATTTTCAAACTCAGTAGAGTTGCTTTCTTTTCACTGGACAGCTTATACTATCTATGCAGCGATAATTCTTTCAGTTGTTGCATGGTTTGCTTATAATCTGACAAAAGAGAACGCAAAATCAGTTGTGCGAATACCATTTTATTGGTATATGGCATTTTTAGTTGCAGGTGGGGTTGGGCATCATATATTTACATATAATGCAATTCCATGGGTGTCTCAAGATATTACAAGACACGAAATAAAACCAGATGCTACTTATAGCTGGGAAGTTAAAGATCATAAGTGGGTTGGTCTTCCTAAAAAAATCACAGTTCAATGTGGACAAACAATTAGATTTAATGTTCAGAGTCGTGATTTAGTTTATGGATTTGGATTATTTAGACAAGATGGTTCTGTTGTATTGCAAATGCAAGTTAATCCAGGAACTGATGTAAATGGTATTTTAGATTCAAATGATATGCTTTGGACATTTAATCACAATGGAGTATTTAATATGACTTCAACTGAATATTCTGGACCTGTTCAATTTGATCATGAAGGAAACGATTTAATGTTGGTTAAAAACTTTGTAGAAGTTGTTGGTTGTAAAGGAGAAAACAAATGATAAATACTCTTATAAATGGTACAAATTTTGACCATAAAAGTTTAAATGCTCTTCAAAAGGTTACTTTAAGAGCAGTAGTTATGAGTTTCTTATTTTATGGGCTTGTAGCTATTGAAGGTATGATTATGAGATTGGTTGTAACAGGGCCATCAAATCCACTACCTGAAATGTTTAGTCATGCGGAACATTACTTTTCAATTATGACAGTGCATCCAATAGTTGGTATCTTTGGTTCAACTTATCAGTTAGTTTTTGCTGCTTTTATGTTTTTGGTTCCTTTTTTAACTAAAAAACCACTTTATAGTATAAAACTAGCAAATGCAGTATGGCTTCTTATTACAATAGGAACAGCACTTGCTTGGATAGCTGCTTTTGTATGGCAATATGCTCCATTATATACTTTATACTGGCCACTTCCTGCTGATACAACTCAGTTTAGTGCCATAGGTGGTATTGTATTTATAGTTGGTGTTGCATTAATTATGCTAGGAACTTTAGGGTTTATTTACAATATCTATGCAACAATCTTCCAAAAAATTGGTGTTCATGCAAATAAAACAACAAAAGAGCTTTTAATATCTGGTTTTGGTATTGATGGTATGTTAAACCTTTGGTATAAACTAACAGGAAGACAACCATATTCAAAAGAACCTGCTTTAGCTTTACCTGTTGTTGCTATCTTTAGAGGAACAGTAGATACATTTTTAGATGCACTTGTAATTTTAAGTGCTGGTGTATTAGTTCTTGTTTATTTAATATTTGATGCTTCAGGAGCTCCACTTAATGTAGCGGCTATTGATGCACTATTATATAAAAATTTCTTCTGGTGGGGATTAGATCTTGTTGCTGATGGGCTTGTGCTTATCTATGTTGCTGGTTCTTGGTATCTATTAGCTACACTTATTACAGGTCAAAAACTATTTATGGAAAATGTTGCAAGAGCTGCACTTATGCTTGAGCTTCTAGTTTCGTGGATGGTTTGGTCTCATCACCTTCTAGCTGATCAAGGTCAACCAGAGATGATGAAACTAATCTCAGGGGAAATGGTAACTGCATTTGAGTTATTAACTCAAGGATTAGCACTATTTATCACACTTGTAACATTATGGAAAGCAAGACCTCTTAAAATGACTATGGAACTTAAATACCTTCTTGGTGGTATGGCTGGATTTGGATTAGCAGTTCCAGCAGCTATTATTCAAGCAGATATGGGTATGAACAGAATTCTTCATAATACTCAATGGATTATTATGGCTCATGTGCATATTGCACTTATCGTTGGACTTTATATGACACTTTATAGTGCTGTTTATGTTCTTTGGCCAATAGTTACAAACAATACAAAAATGTATTCTAAAACTATGTCAAATATTCACTTCTGGTTATACCTAGTTGGTGGTATCGGAATGGGGGCATTTGGTGGTATGGCAGGACTTAATGGTATGTTAAGAAGACACTTATATGTTCATGGTGAATTCAATACACTTATGATATTAGCTGCTATTTGTGGATCTATGGTTCTTATAGCATGGTTAATCTTCTTGTTAAATATCGTAATGTCTGTTGGTGTTAAAGGTCTTATTGGTATATTCTTACCAGCTGAAGATCCAACAGCAAGTTATGGAATTGAACCAGAAACTATTGCTGACAATCACAAAGTTGATTAATTATTATTTATAGTGAGTTTTTCTCACTATAAATATCATCAAAAATCTAATAATGTCAATATTTATAGTTGATATTATTAGATTTTTTATTAAGGATTATTATATTGATATATTTACAAAGAGTAGCAACTGAGATTAAAGATATTGGACTTTATGATTTAGTTTTACAAGATGTTCAAAGAATTATTGGAAAACAAAGACCAACTGTTGATGAAATATTAAAAGTGATGGAGCAAAATCCACAAATTTTAGAGGATTATAAACAAATCAATGTTGAATATAATATTGGTAATATCCACCTACATGATATAGATTTAAAAGATATAGATACACAATATTTAGAAAAAGTAAAAAAGTTCAATCAAAACCTAGATACTTTAAGAGAGTTAGAAAAATATACTCTTGATTTTGAACAAAGTTCAACTTTGGTGATAATTTTCTCTATTGAATTTTTTGTTTTATTTTCTGTTCAATATTTTATAGTTTTATTAGATCTTAAAGAGTGGCAATTAGCAATTTATGCTTTTTTTGCTTCAAGTGTTGCAGTTGCATATTGGTATGGGAAAAAAGAGCAAAAAAAATATCAAAAAAATAGTAAAATATTTTATCAACTTTATGATGAAACACTACAAATCTTAGATGAATTAGAAGCTAATCAAGTAGTAAAAAAAGAAGATTTAATCGTGAAAGAGTGTGATGAGCACATTTAAAGATATAAATATTAAATATTTCTGGGATGAAAAGATAGCGATCCAATCAAGCCTAGATATATATGAATATGAATTAAAAAACTCAAATAAAAAATTTATAGGGTGGTTTTTTATCGCTTTGGCTCAATTTGGAGTTGTAGGAGCTTTAAAACATAATGCTTATGGACTTCTTATTATTGCAACTCTTGGGATATTGTATTGGTATGGATTAAGATGGCCACTTAGAAAATTCTTTATATTAAGAAGTTTTAAAAAATCTGCACTAGCTAATACAAATATAACACTTACTGCCAAACAAGATGGTATATATATAGATAATCAGCTACAAATAGCTTATGATAGTATCATCAAATCTGTGCAACTAACTAATGCTATTGTAATATACCATACACTAGGAACTATATATATTCCAAATAATTCATTTGAAAATGCAAAAGAGAGAAAACGATTTAGTTCAAAAATCAATCTAATATCATAAAATCTATTTAATTATCTTATAAACAACACTAACAAAAATAAATATATATAAAATCAAAAGATATTTTTTATATGATGCAAGATTGGTTTTGTTTTTGATATTTATACCTATATAAACACCTATAAGTGATGCAATACCTACAACAACACCTTCTTTATAAAGCATAACTGCATTTAAACTTAAAGAGATAAATCCAGCTACAGAACTAAACATCACAAAAAATAATCCCAAAGATGAAGCATATTTAAGCTCATAAAATAAAATCCCAGCTAAAATAGGAGTAAGCATAATAGCACCACCTACACCTATGCTCATAGCTATTGTTCCTATGATAGTTCCTATTATTACCAATAACACTTTTGAGTGATTTTGCTCTTTACTAACAACTTTTACAGATGTTTTTGATAATCTATAAATTGCCAATACAACTATCGATAAAAATAGATATTTTAAAAATATATCACTAACATAAGTTACTACAAATCCACTAAGAATTCCACCTAAAAATCCACCAATACCCAACAATAATCCATCTTTTAGTATAGATTTGTATTTTTTGAAGTTTAAAAATGTCCCATAAAATGAACTAAAAATCATCTGAACAACAGAGATAGATACAGATTCTTTCATAGTATAATTAGATAACAAAAGCATAGGGATCAAAACTGCTCCACCACCAACTCCAAAAAAACCAGCAACAAAACCAGTTAGCATCCCAAAAATAGCTAAACTAATCATCTGTTCTCATAGCATTGATAAATTTTTTATAAATCTCTTCTAGTTGAGCATCCTCTTTTGATACATCAATATTATCATATTTATTAATAGCATGTTCTAACACTGCAACTCTTTTTAATAGATATGTAAACATCTCTTTTGAAATATCTGGTAAAATATTATGATCAAGATGACATTTTGTATCTCTTCGTTGAACAATTCTAGCTGGAACTCCAACTGCTGTAGAGTGTGTAGGAACATCTTGAACAACTACAGAGTTTGCCCCTATTTTACTACCTTGACCAATTGTAATATCTCCTAAAATTTTTGCACCACTACCTATGACACAATTTTTCTCTATTGTAGGATGTCGTTTCCCTTTTTCAAGATTAACACCACCTAGTGTTACACCTTGATATATTAAAACATCATCCTCTATAATAGTTGTTTCACCTATTACTATACCAAATCCATGATCTATAAAAACTCTTCTGCCTATAGTTGCTGCTGGATGTATATCTATATTTGTAAGAATCTGACTTAATCCACTAATCATCCTAGCTATAAATTTAAAACCACTTTTATGCAAAACATGAGCTATTCGATAATTTACAATAGCCCAAACACCAGGATAGTTAAAAAAAAGTTCAAAATTAGAGTGTAGTGCTGGATCATTTTTTTTAGGAACAGAAAAATCTTCCAAAATCAATGATATTAAACCCATATATTAAAACTCCTCCAGATCAACTGTCATCTCTTTATTACTAGCTATATCTTTTACCCATATAGTTCCATCTTCCAACTCTTTTGTTCCAATTAATGCAACTTTTGTAGCTCCTTGTTTTGTAGCATTTGTTAGATGCTTAGTAAAACCTCTTGAACGATAATCACTTAATACTTTTATCTCTTTTCTTTTTGATGCTACAAGTTCAAATACAGTATCTAATGCCAATATATCCATAGCACCTATATATAAAACCTCTTCATCAATTTGCTCTAACTCAATAAGTTCTAGCAATCTTTCAATTCCTATAGCAAATCCTATTGCACTAGTAGAACGACCACCTAAAAACTCTACAAGTCTATCATATCTTCCACCACCTGCTATGGCACTTTGAGCACCAATCTTATCACTTACAAACTCAAATGCTGTTTTAGTATAATAATCCAATCCCCTTACAAGATTTGTATCAACTTCATAACTTATATTATTTTTATCAAGTATCTTTTTTAGTTGTTCAAAATCATCATCACAAGTTTGGCATAAATTATTTGTAATCTTTGGAACATTGGTTAATTGTGCTTGACAATTCTCATTTTTACAATCCAAAACTCTAATAGGATTTGTTAAAATTCTTCTATTACAATCTTCACAAAGATTTAACTCTTTTAGATTTGATACAAGTTTTTCTTTATATGATGGCATACAATCTTTACAACCCAATGAATTAAGTTGCAACTTATAACCTATTTTAAAAAAATCAAGAATTTGAGAAATCATAATAATAATATTAGCATCCTCATATACATTTGATTCCCCAAACGATTCACATCCAAACTGATGAAATTCTCTTAATCTACCTTTTTGTGGTCTTTCATATCTAAACATAGGTCCATAATAAAAATATTTATATACCCCACCTGCTCTATCAAGTTTATTTTGGACAAATGATCTTACAACACCAGCAGTTCCTTCAGGTCTTAAACATACATCATTATCACCTTTATCTATAAACTGATACATCTCTTTACCAACTATATCACTACTTTCTCCAACACTTCTTTTAAAAAGTGCAGTTTCTTCTAATATTGGTGTTTCGATATATTCAAATCCAAACTTTTTAGCAATTTTTGTTGCATTATCTATAAAATATGTAAAAAGTTGACTATTGTCATCTTTTATATCTTTCATCCCTCTTAACGATTGTATTTTGTTCATTATTACTCCATCAATAACTAATATATTCTTCTATATGTTTTTCAATCTCTTCAATACTTAAACTTGCATCTATAATCTTAGCATCAAGTTCCAACACTTTTATAACCTCTTTCATCCTATTTTGCACATCCATAAGATAATCAATCCCACGACTTTCTATATGATCATTTTTTTTAGCCGATAATCTTTTGGTTAATTCCTCTTTAGATAACTCTAATAAAATCACTTTATTTGGATATGCACCATCTAAAGCTACTTGATTTAAAGATATAGCTGTTTTCATAGGAATATCTTTTGCATAAGCAATCCCAGATATAAAACCTCTATCACTTATGATAAACTTATTAGGATTTTTCTTTATAACCTCAAAACTATGCTCTGCTCTATCAGCAAGAAATAAAAACATCTCTGATATTGCACTATTTGCTTCACCCTCTAGTGCCATCTTTCTTAATTTAACCCCTAACTTCGTAGCTCCTGGTTCATAAGTAAATAAAGCTGTTGGATATTTTTGTTTTAAAATATCTAATTGTGTTGATTTTCCAGCTGTATCTATCCCTTCTAATATCAAATACATATCTACTCCGCTATAAATAATTCATTTTTTATCTCATTTGGTATTAGATGTGAATAATCCCCACCAAATCTAATCAACTCTCTTACTATTGATGAACTTACAAATGCATTTTGTAAAGTTGGCATCAAATATACTGTATCTAGTTCAGAATTTAAAGATGAGTTAGCATATCCCATTTGCAGCTCAAATTCAAAATCACTTACAGCTCTAATCCCACGAACAATATGGTTTGTTTGTTGCTCTTTAGCAAAATCTACAAGTAAAGTGTCAAATGATTTTACTGTTACATTTGAAAGATTCGATGTAGCTTGTTGTGCTAATTTCACCCTTTTTTCTATGCTAAACATTGGATTTTTAGTATGTGATACTGCAATAGCAACTATCACCTCATCAAAAATCTTCAAAGCCCTTCGTATAATATCTAAATGCCCATTTGTAATAGGATCAAATGTCCCACTATATATCACTTTTGACATCGTTACTCCATCTTTTATATAGATTATGTTTTATTTTTAAAAGATCAAACCATTTACCTATTAAAAACTTTTCCATATCATCTAATGTTGTTTGTTGTGAATAATATCCTAAAACAGGTGGAGCAATAACTACTCCCAAACTAGATAATTTTGTCATATTCTCTAACTGTATAGTATTGTATGGCATCTCTCTTGGAGCTAGAATTATATCTTTTTTCTCTTTGAGCATTACTGAAAAAGCTCTTGTAATAAGAGTATCTGATATACCAACACTACATTTTGCCAATGTATTCATACTACAAGGTAGTATTATCATAGCATCTACTTGGGATGAACCTGAAGCTATAGTTGACCAAATATGTGTATCTTCATATAAAGTGATATTTGCTTTTTGCTCTATAAAAGCTAAATAATCTATATTATTCTCATACTGCAATGTTTTTTTGGCACTATTTGAGATCACTAGATGCACATCTATATCATCTGGCAAAAACTCTAAAAACTTTAATCCAAGTGATACTCCACTTGCTCCTGTTATAGATAATATTAATTTCATATTTATATTTTATCTAAATGATTTAATAATATTGCTGAAATATAGTAATTTTTACTTTTCTTAATATTAGTTTAAGCTATATTATTATAACATTTTGTTAGTGAAATATAGAA
>CAJXII010000070.1 GCA_913054415.1 uncultured Arcobacter sp. | reverse complement strand
TTAAAAATTTTGTTTCAATTTTTTCTGGAACATATTTATCAATAATGATAATCTTTGAAGTTTCTATAAATTCATTATTATCACTATCTGTATGGATCATCTATTACTCGATATTATAACCTAACTCTTTTAGACCATTTTTATTTTTGCTCCAACCTTTTTTGACTGAAACAAAAAGTTCTAAAAAGACTTTTTTGCCTGATAATCTTTCTATTTTAATTCGTGCATCTTTACCTATTCGTTTAATAGCAGTAGCACCTTTTCCTATAATCATCCCTTTTTGGGTAGATTTCTCAACAACGATAGTAGCTTTTATTACATCAATATTTGGTTTCTCTTCAATACTATCGATTATAACATCTGTTTCATAAGGTATCTCATCGCTAATATTATCAAAAATAGATTCTCTAATAAACTCTTTATAAATATCTCTTAGATGAGAATCTGTTAAAATCTCAGGATCATAAAGATATGGATGTTGTGGTAAATATTTAACTACAACATCTAAAACATCTGATTGTTTTCTACCTTTTTTAATAGAAACTGGTATGATTTGCTCATATTTATCGCTATATTTTTCATACTCTGCTATTTTTTCTAATAGAGTTTGCTTATTAACAAAATCTGTTTTTGTTAATAGTAATATATGTTTTGTTTTTTTGTTAAGTTTATCTAAAAATTTTTCATAATGGATAATTTTATCAGTAACAGGAGCCAAAAATAAAATAAGATCACAATCTCCCATAGCTTTTAGAGCTTCCTCTAGCATAAATTGATTGATAAGTTTCTCTTTTTCATGAAGCCCTGGAGTATCTACAAAGATAATTTGATGATCTTCGTGCATCACTATTACATTTGATCTTTTTCTAGTAGCATTTGCTTTATGAGAAACCATTGTGATTTTTTCTCCCACTAGCCAATTTAATAGTGAACTTTTTCCTGCATTTGGTCGCCCAATAGTTGCGACATAACCACATCTTGTCATTTTTTATCCTCGTAAATTTTTTGATATTTTAATATATTGGATCTATTATAGCATAATTATAATTTAGCTCTTTTTAGTTTGGTATATGGGTATTACAAAGTAAAGTTAAATGATAGTTAATACTATATCTTGAAAAGTGGCATTTGTTTGACAATCGCTTAATTGTTCAGAGGTTAAAATATTAACTTGTTTGTTACTAGCATATATCAAAATTGCTTTATTGCAAACTTTTGGATCATTTTTTATTTTGATCTGTATAGTTCCTACTTTTGATGATATAGTAACTACTTGATCATCCTTAAAGCCATATTTTGGATTGATATAAGCATAAGGATCAGATTTGAATTGCGAGTTCAAAGCATTTGTTGATTTTGAAGTAATAAGATAAAATTGATTATCATCTATATCTAAAAGTGGAACATCTTTTGTTTTGTGTGCTTCAAATTTGATATTTGGTTTTGGATTTGCAATAGTTTTAAAACAATCCAAATATTGATCTTCCTCTAGTAAACTATCAAAATCAAATCTATCAAACATATATTTTGTAAAATCATATTCGCTAATAGCTTTATTGTTCTCCTGACATATATCGCAAAACATAATCTCATCATGCCCATAGCTTAACCGCACATCTTTTTTTTGTAAAAATGTTTTAGCTGGTATGATTATATTGGCATATTGTGCTGTTTCATTTTTGGTAGTTCCAAAATATATAACAAAACTATTCTGTAGTGCTTTAATTGTTCTTTTTTGATTAGCAGCAGAGATGACAGGGTTAGCTCCTTGTATAAAAACTATATCAAAATCATCAAATTTGACATCAGCATAGGTGCAAATATTGCTATATTTTGTAGAGATTTTATTATCAAATGGATATGCACTATTACTAAGATACCAAACACCTGTATTCCTATTTTCAAATAGTTTTAATTTGTTAAATAATTTATCCATTTGATGAAATATAATAGCACCCTCTTTATACTTTTGAGCACCAATACCCAACATAACAGATACTTTTTTATTTTTAATAAGATTGATAGTTTGTTTGATCTGTTGCTTAGTGATATTTAGTTTAGATAGTTGATCTGTATTTAGAGTTTTATCATCTAAAGCATCAATAAGTATTTGAGCAAGTTGAAAATCTGCTTTTGGAACTATTTGCAAAAAAATATCTGATAGTGTTGCTATTTCAGTTTTGATTGGATCTATAGTGATAAATATCTTATCTTTTACTAGGTTGTAAATATGTGATGATGTTTGAGTAAAGTTTCTCCCCCATACTATAATAACTTCACTTTTTAGTAGATCATCAATAGCGGGATTAACATTATATTTTCGACCCATTAAAATACCTGCTTCACCACTTGCTTCACAAGTGCTACCTACTGCAAATGTTGCTTTTAAGTTTTCAAATAATTTTTTGGTAATATGTTGCATAACTCCCATATTACCACTACCTTTATAGTATAATATTTTTTTATTTTTTTGATTTAGGATATTAAAAACTTTATCTAAAGTTTGGTTGAGGTTTTCATCATATAGATTTGTTTCATTTTGCAAATAACCAAACAATCTACAAAGTTTATTGTTTGTTATTTGTGTATTGGCAGGTTTTAGTTTATTGTTACTATAAATTACTTTACAAGCATCAAAACAATCTAAAGGACAAGCTGTTTGTTTTATATCTATATCCACAATAATCCTTATTTTTTATAAATTATTTAACCAAATCCATAAACTATATGTTAAACTTGTGCTAATTCCAGCAAAAATTCCAGCTACAACATCATCTGTCATAACCCCCCATCCACCTTGAACATTTTTATCAATTCTTCCAATAATAGATGGTTTCCAAATATCAAATATTCTAAAATATATAAAGCCTACGAATCCTAATAACCACATATTTGGATTGATATTTGCTATACTTAGTGTAAGCCACATACCTACAAATTCATCTATTACTATCTCTTTGCCATCGTGGGCATTTACCTCTTTTTCATATATATCTATTTGTTTAACAGCAATAACTGTAACTAAAATAGCTAATAAAAACATATTTGATACAGTTAAAAAATATAAACTAAGCATCCCTAAAATATAAGCGACAAAGCTACCAACTGTTCCAGGTGCTACTGGTGATAATCCACTATAAAATAGTGTTAAAAATAGTTTTCTCATTTTTTCTTTTTCTCTATTCCAAATTTTTTTCTTTTTTCCCATAAAGATTTTCTACTAATCCCTAATCGTTTGCTCAATTCCGTATCAGTATATTTTGATTGGAAGTTTAGTGTTATTTGTTTGACATAATCATTAACAGTTAATATAGAATCCAGATGTGATATTTGATTATCAGACATCATTGTTAATTTAGGAAAATTAAATTGTTCCACTTCATTGGAAGCTATTATAATATCCATATTTTTTGCATTACTAATAACAGTTTTTTTGCTTATATCTTTGAGAGCATGGAAATCATATAGATATAATAGTTTATCTTTGTGTGACTTAAAATCATAATTTAGAGCATTTTTTAATGAGATTGCAACAATTTTCTTCTTTTTTGATAAAGCAATATCAACTACAAGCTTATCAATTAATTTATGATTATTAGATTCTATTAAAATAGGTAACTCTTTTGGCATTTTTAAAGAATCATCTGTATCACAAAAAATAGTATCAAGAGCATTTTGTAGTCTTTGATTCTCTTTTTTGTAATAGTTAAACTCTTTGTAGTGTTTGATTTTTCTTATAAGTTCATCCATTAAAAATGGTTTTAAAATATAATCATGAGCTCCAGCTTCTATTGGTCTAGTAACAGTTGCTTCACTTACATAAGTAACTAGCAATATAATAATAGAATCTTTGTAGTGTTTGATGATCTTATTATAGTTACCCAATAGATTTGTAGATAATAAAATTGTATCATACTCAATATTATAATCTATATCTGAGATTATTGCATGATGTGTTGTGTGATAACCTTCTTCTTGTAGTCTTGAAGTTACTTTTTGTGCTAAGTATATCTCGTCATCTAATACTAAAATATTCATTTTTGACCTTTTTTGTGATTGTAAAATTTTAAACTAGCTACAGTTTGAACTGCAACTCCCTCTTTTCTTCCTATAAATCCTAATTTTTCAGCTGTAGTAGCTTTGATATTGATTTGGTATGGGTTGATATCTAAAAGTTTTGCCAATAATATTTGAATCTCTTTTTTATAGCTATTTACTTTTGGATATTGAGCTATGATAGTTATATCTATATTGATGATTTGATAACCAACTTTAACTATAAACTCTTTTATATTTTCTAATAATACTTTTGAATCTATATTTTTATATTTATCATCTGTATCTGGGAAAAACTCTCCAATATCTCCAGCTTGAGCTGCACCTAAAATAGCATCAATTAGGCTATGAATTAATACATCCCCATCACTATGTGCTTTAAATCCTATATCTGATTTAATATGAACACCACCTAAAAACATTTTTTTATTTGCTTCAAATGGATGTATATCATATCCTATGCCAATAAATATATCTTTAGAAGCAGGTTTAAGACATTTTAATTTATTAAGATCATCTATATATGTTAATTTTTGTGATTTGATATCCCCTTTGATAAAATATCTACTAGCCCCATAGTTATAAATAGCTGTGCTATCATCTGTAAAATCTATATCTGTTTTGATCGCTTTTTTTAAGATTTGGGTTTTTGATAGCTGTGGAGTTTGTATTAGCTTAACATCATCTCTTTGTATTGTTTGATCTTGATATACTACTGTATCTGACACATCTATATATGGCACAATACAATCTGCTTTGTTTTTGTTTTTTATTAGATTTTTAATAATCTTTTTAGGGATACAGGCTCTTGCTATATCAGTTATCATAACATATTTTGTTGTAACTTCTTGTAATGCATTTTTTATAGATTCTTGTCTAGTGCTACCGCCAGTTACATACATTAAGTTGTTATCAAATTTTTTCATATAATTTATCTCATCTTTGTGAGCTGTTATGATAGTTTTATCAAATTTTGCATAGCTAGATAATTTGTTTGTTACTTTTAACCACAGTGGTTTTTTACCTATTCTTAGCCATTGTTTTTTTACTTTATTCTCAAATCTACTAGAGTTACCAGCACATAGTAGTATCAATGTTATATCACTCAAATCTATCCTTTGTGTAAAAAAGTGACAGATTATATCTAAAAAATGATTTAATTTAATTTAAATGTTGATAGTTTTTTTATTTCAGCAAACTTACAACTTTTTTTGATAAAATCTTTCAAAAATAATTATAATAGGAACTGTAAGTTTATGAGAGATTGGTTAGATAAATATAAAGATGATAAAGTCCGAACTCAAATGTATTATGCGAAACAAGGTCGCATTACTGAAGAGATGGAATATGTAGCAAAAGTAGAGAATTTAGATCCACAACTTGTAAGAAAAGAGGTTGCAAAAGGTAGGATGATAATCCCTGCTAATATCAACCATAAAAATCTAAAACCTATGGCAATAGGAATTGCAAGTAGATGTAAAATAAATGCCAATATTGGTAGTTCTGCTTTAGCTTCAGATATTGCAGGAGAGCTTGAAAAGGTAGATATGTGCCTAAAATATGGTGCGGATACTATTATGGATCTTAGCACTGGTGGAGATTTGGATAGTATAAGAGAAGCTGTGATTAATCATAGTAATGTTCCTGTTGGAACTGTTCCTATGTATCAAATTATCAAAGATTGTGATGATGATATAAATAAGCTTACAATAGAAGCTATGCTTGAAACATTAGAAAAACAAGCAAAACAAGGTGTAAGTTATTTCACTATTCATGCTGGTTTTTTACTTCACAATATGCCTTTAATTGCAAAAAGAAAAATGGGAATAGTAAGTCGTGGTGGATCTTTGATGGCATCTTGGATGATGCATTATCATAAAGAAAATCCATTTTATGAAGCTTATGATGATATTTTAGATATCTGTGCAAGATATGATGTTTCTTTATCTTTGGGAGATAGTTTAAGACCAGGTTGTTTAGCAGATGCTAGTGATGAAGCACAGTTAAATGAGCTAAAAGTTTTAGGGGAACTTACCCTTAGAGCTTGGGAGAAAAATGTTCAAGTGATGATAGAGGGTCCTGGGCATGTGCCATTAAATGAGATAGAAAGAAATATGAAACTTGAAAGAGAGTATTGTCATGAAGCTCCTTTTTATATCCTTGGACCACTTGTAACAGATATAGGTGCAGGATATGATCATATCACTTCAGCTATTGGTGCTGCTGTTGGTGGTTGGCATGGTTGTAGTATGCTTTGTTATGTTACTCCAAAAGAGCATTTAGGACTTCCTGATGCAAATGATGTGCGAGAGGGAATTATAGCATACAAAATAGCAGCACATGCAGCTGATATTGCAAGAGGAAGAAAAGGTGCTACAGATGTAGATGATGCTATGAGTGATGCAAGATACAATTTTGATTGGAATAAACAGTTTGAACTAGCTTTAGATGGCGATAGAGCAAGAGAGTATCATGATGAAACACTTCCTCAAGAGGTATTTAAAGAAGCAGAGTTTTGTAGTATGTGTGGTCCAAAATTTTGTAGTTACAAAATTACAAGACAAATAGTTGAAGACCACCCAACTTTAGCAAATAAATAAAAAATTTAAAAATAATATTATTAAATAAGACTATTTTTATCTTATTTAATCTATAATACGAAAATTTAATTACAAAGGATAGATATATGATAACAAATGATATGGTAAAAGAAAAATTATCTAATGTTATGTATCCAGGATTTACTAAGTCAATAGTTGATTTTGGATTTGTAAAAGATATAGCAGTAAAAGATAATACTGCAAGTATATTTTTAGAGATCACTTCAAGTGCAAAAGAGGTTGAAGATAGTTTAAGAGAGGAAATAGCTAAAGAGTTAAAACTTTTAGGGGTTGATGATCTTCAATTAACTATCAAAAAACCTCAAGCACCAAAACAGATGAGTAACTCTCAAAGTGGTAAAAATATAGCACCACAAGTTAAAAACTTTATTATGGTAAGCAGTGGAAAAGGTGGAGTTGGAAAATCTACAACATCTGTAAACCTTGCTATTGCACTTGCTATGCAAGGTAAAAAAGTTGGTCTTTTAGATGCAGATATCTATGGACCAAATATTCCACGAATGATGGGATTAGATGATTCTGAGCCAAGAATAGAGGGTAATAAAGTTATGCCTTATCAAGCTTATGGTGTGGAAGTTATGTCTATGGGAAGCTTAGTAGAACCAGGTCAAGCTCTTATATGGAGAGGTGCTATGATTCAAAAAGCTATCCAACAATTACTTCAAGATATTTTATGGTCTGATCTGGATTGTATGATTATAGATATGCCTCCAGGAACAGGTGATGCTCAACTTACACTTGCACAAAGTGTTCCTGTAGCTGCTGGGGTTAATGTTACAACTCCACAACATGTGGCACTTGATGATAGTAGAAGAAGTTTAGAGATGTTTAATAAACTTCATATCCCTATTGCTGGTGTTGTAGAAAATATGAGCGGTTTTGTTTGTCCAAACTGTCAAGAAGAAAGTGATATTTTTGGAATAGGAACTTGTGAAGGTTTAGCAAAAGAATATGATACAGTAGTCTTAGCAAATATTCCTATTGAGCCAAGTATTAGAGTTGGCGGGGATGAAGGTAAACCAATAGTATATTTCTATCCTGATAGTGTAAGTGGAAAAAGATATTTAGAAGCTGCAAAAACTTTATGGGATAATATTGTAAAATTTAATGACAATGGAGAGATCGGAAATGAATCTATCCAACCAACTATGCCAGAAGGTGTAAGTGCTTGTAGTTCTGAAGGTCAAGCTCATGCTGCACAACAAAAATCAAATGATAGCTGTGGGTGTAGTCACTAATTTAATCTAAATAATATAGATATAGCAGTATTGTTATATCTATATTTAATCAAATATTTACTTTTTTTATTCTTATTATTACAAATTTTCACATTTTTATTTTTATATATAATTTTATTATTTAATTGATAACTATTCATCCCTAATAAATCCATACCCAATTAGACAACAAGCCAAATTACTCTATAATTAG
>CAJXII010000069.1 GCA_913054415.1 uncultured Arcobacter sp. | reverse complement strand
TATAAATCAGTTCACAAGATAAAAGCTTAAATTTTCGCCATTGTAACCTTGTTTCTCTCCTCTGATTTGTTAGAGTCCATCAACTTGCATATACTTTCTAAGTAGATTGTTTATTAGTGTTTGATATGCTATCTTTTTTTCACTTGCTTGTTTTTTTAAAAATATTAAAATATCATTATCCAATCTCATTGATGTTGGTATTTTTTTTGGTTTATAAAATCTACCTCTAATCCCATTAGTAAAGTTATAATTATCATCTAATTCAAAATCATTATATAACCGAATAAAATCCTCTTTAGTTAGATATCCTATATATAGCTTACTAAATATATCAAAATATTGTTCTAACTCTTGATCTCTTAAATAATCAAAATCCAAAATAGTATCTTTTGAAGCTCTTAATTTTATCAATAATGATGAAAGTTTTTCAAAATATTTAAAAACAGCGAATCTAATATCTTTAGTTTCTATAAGTTTTTTATCTTTTGCTTTTACAAACTCTGTATGATTTGCTTTTTTTTGTTTGATAAGTTTATCTATTAAAGTAGTATCTTGAAGTTGTTTGGTTATCCAAACTGTGCAATAAGGTGGAAAAGTATTAGCACCAATTACTCCTTCTGTTAAGATAATCAAAGCTCTTATAGTCATCTTTGGGAATAAAAGTTTTAAAAGTGCTGATTTTTTCTTCAATCTTTTTTTTAGACTAACTGTAGTTTTAACTATTGTGCTTTCTACAAACCAAAGTTCATTGCCTATAAAAAACATCCCATCAAATTCACTTACATCTTTATATCCTGATTTGTAAACTATTTGATTATTTCTATCTATTAACAATCCATTTTTGTCATTGGTATAACCATCTTGATGTGGTCCTTTTAAAACAAATTTATCGATCAAAGGTTGTGAAATAGCATATTTTAGTAATAACTCATAAATAACATTTTCATACACTTCACCTATAAATGAACTATATGTGCTAATATAATGAACATCCTCTTTATCAAACTTAGCACTATTTAGTTTTTTAAGATATTTACTATGATATCCATAAGCGATAAGATTATTTTGAATATCTTGGATATTTAGTTCATAAATATCCCTTGTCATAGGTAGATGTTGATATTTCATTTTACTCAAAATATTTTATATCCTATTTATTCCCACTCTATTGTTGCAGGTGGTTTACTACTTATATCATATACAACTCTATTTATACCATCTACTTCATTTATAATTCTTCTACTCATAACTTCAAGTATATCGTGTGGTATATGTGCAAATGTTGCTGTCATACCATCAATTGCATTTACTATTCTAATACAAGCAGTATTATCATAAGTTCTATTATCTCCCATAACTCCTACAGATTTTACATTAAGAAGCACTGTAAATGCTTGCCAAGTTTTATCATACCAGCCACTTGCTCTTAACTCTTCAAGCATAATAGTATCTGCTTTTCGTAAAATCTCTAAATCTGCCTCATTTACATCACCCATAATTCTAATAGCAAGTCCAGGTCCAGGAAATGGATGTCGTCCAATCATTCGTGCAGGTAATCCAAGCTCAAGTCCAAGTTCTCTTACCTCATCTTTAAATATCTCTCTTAAAGGCTCAATTAACTCAAATGTCATCCAATCAGGTAAACCACCTACATTATGATGAGATTTGATAGTTTTGCTAGGTCCTTTTACACTTACACTTTCTATAACATCAGTATATAATGTTCCTTGAGCCAAAAATGATATACCATCATGTTTTTTTGCTTCTTTATCAAATACTTCAATAAAGGTTTCACCTATTATTTTTCTTTTTTGTTCTGGATCTGTGATTCCAGCTAATTTACTTAAAAACTCTTTTGAAGCATCAACTGTAATTAGCCCAATTCCTCTATTTGCAAACATACCTTGCACATCTTCTACCTCATTTGCTCTTAAAAGCCCATTATTTACAAATACAGGCACAAGTTGATCTCCAATAGCTTCAGCCAAAAGTGTAGCAACCACAGAGCTATCAACTCCACCACTTACACCACATAAAACTTTTTTATCACCAACTTGCTCTTTGATTTTTGCTATTTGCTCTTTTGCGAAATTTCCCATATTCCAATTTTTTTCACAACCACAAATATTTTTTGCAAAATTTGTAAGCATAGTAGCACCCTCTACACTATGTGTAACTTCAGGATGATATTGAAAAGCATATATTTTTTTCTCTTCATTTGCAATAGCAGCATAAGGTGAGTTTGCACTTGTAGCTACAGTTTTAAACCCTTGAGGAATAGACTCAACTCTATCTCCATGACTCATCCATACTATCTCTTCATCTGTAATATCTTTGAAAATTGGACAACTTTGATCCTCTATTTTTAAGTGTGCTTTACCATATTCATGATGATCTGCAGGTATTACACTACCACCTAAATAGTGTGCTATTGTTTGCATACCATAACAGATACCCAATATTGGTAATCCAAGATCAAATACTGCTGGATCAACTTTATAAGCATCTTTTGCATATATAGATGCCGGTCCTCCACTTAAAACTATCCCTTTTGGTGTTCTTGCTTTGATATTTTCTATTGATTCACTATATGGCACTATCTCACTATAAAATCCAGCATTTCTAAGTCGCTTAGATATAAGTTGTGTATATTGAGATCCAAAATCCAATACTAAAATAGGTGTATGTTTCATGATAAATCCTTATTGTTATAAGTAGTGATTTTAACTAATATTTTGTTAAATTATGATTAAAAAAATACTCCCAACAAAATATGTTAGGAGTAATAAAAAGATTTAATCTAGATATCTAGTATTGAGCACCAATACCAAACATCTCAAATTGCACATACCAAATCACGATAGAAATAATATATCCAACTAATATAGTCCAAGCATATTTCATATGTGAACCAAATGTATATATTCCGTGTAATTTACCCATCACACCAACACCAGCTGCACTACCAAAAGAGATCAAACTTCCACCAATACCTGCTGTCATTACAACTAACATCCATTGAGAGTGTTCCATAGATGGAGATGCTTTTAATACTGCACTCATTACAGGCACATTATCTACAATTGCACTTAAAAATCCAACTGCAATATTTGATATAGTTGGTCCCAATACATCTGGATGATATACAACTGAAGCTAATGCCAACCATCCTAAGAAATACAATGCCCCAACAGATGCTAAAATACCAAAAAAGAATAACAATGTATTGTTTTCAACTTTTGCCATAGCACCAAATACATCAAATTGTGTATTATGAACTTTTTTAAGTTTATATGCATAAATTTTTAGAAGTGATAAACCAAACATCATACCCCACATAGCTGGAAGATGTAACACTTGATGTGATAATACAGCACAAACTATTGTAAATACCCCTAACCATATCACAACATTTGCACCTTTTTTTAGTTCAGGTTTCTTTTCAGTAGTTACATCAAAATCTGGTTTTGTTACAGGAACAACTTTACTTAATAAAAATGCTGTTATAAAATATCCAAAAAACGAAGCAGGAAATAAGTATAAGAAATCTCCAAAAGTTCCTTTATTTGCTGTCCAAGCCATCAAAGTTGTAATATCACCAAATGGAGACCAAGCACCACCTGCATTTGCAGCAACTACAACATTTATAGCTCCAGGTACTAAAAACTCTTTTTTATTTCTATCTATTGTGATAAGCACTGTTGAAAGAATTAAAGCAGTTGTTAAATTATCAGCAACTGGGGATATAAAAAATGCCAAAAATCCTGTAACCCAATATAATTTTCTATATGTATAACCTTTTGATACAAGATTATATTTTAATCTATCAAATACACCAAGTTCTATCATAGATTCTATATATGTCATAGCAACAAACAAGAAGAAAAAGATCTCGGCTATTTCTAAAATAAGATGTTTAACTTCATTATGCACTAAATGCATATCCAATCCATTAATAGCATAATAAACACCAATAAGCATAAATAAAAATGTTCCTGCTAGTAAAGCTGGTTTTGCTTTATCTATTTGATATTTTTCCTCTGTAGCAACAAAATAATATGCTATAACAAATAATATCAATGAAACAATACCAACCCAAGTCATTGTAAGATCAGGAATATGCTCCACAACTGCACCTTGTGCCTCACCACCATTTGCAAATGCAAATAAACTTATTAAACTAACCAAAAGTAGTTTGAACATCTAATTCTCCTTAATATAATGTGCTCCAATAGATTTTTTTCTCTGAATCGCACTTTCAATAATAGATTTTGCCGTAAGTAACCTTAAAAATAACAATCTTCCAACATCCTCTTCAAGATATGAGTTAATCTCTTCAAGAGCATCAATAAGATTTTGATGATCTCGCACAATCCCAACATTTGTCCACATCAGATTTCTAAGTCCATCTTTTATAGCTTTATCTAAATCTTTAACCAAAATAAATTCTCTATTTTTTATATATAATTTATTTATATCAATTTTAAAATTTTGTTTTAATGCTTCTTGAACTGCTACTTTTGAAAATACTAAACCCTCAAGAAGTGAATTTGATGCCAATCTATTAGCACCATGCACACCTATACAAGCTACTTCACCTATTGCATATAAATTTTTACTATTTAACACTTTTGAATTAAGATCAACCTCAATACCACCCATACTATAATGAAAAGCAGGAGTTATAGGAACTCTTTCAAAAGGCAAATCATAACCTAACTCATTTAGATTTTTATAAATATTTGGAAATCTTTTTTTAAAAAATGTTTTTTTAAAATTTTTAAATGATAGATACACAGTAGAATCTGTTTTTGCATGATAATCAAATATAGCACGACTTACAACATCCCGTGGAGCTAGTTCAGCATCTTTATGATAATCTTTTAAAAAAGCATATCCATCTTCATCCTCTATAATAGCACCCTCACCCCTTAAAGCTTCACTAAGAAGTGTTTTTCTAGCATTGTTTGTTTCTACAAATACGGTAGGATGAAATTGCATAAACTCCATATCTTTTAGTTTGATATTTTTCTCTACACAGATACCTTGAATATCACCTGCATTGGTTGTAGAGTTTGTATGATACCTATAGATAGAACCTACACCACCACTTGCTAAAATTGTATTATGTGCATAGATAATTTTATCTTTTCTATTGTGTAACAGATGTGCTCCATAACAAACTCCATCCTCATATAAAAGATCTATCACTATAGAATCAGACATAATCTCATGCTCACAACTTTTTAACAAAAACATATGAAGTTCTCTACCTGTTGCATCTCCATCAGCATGTAATATTCTACTTCTACTATGAGCTGCTTCTTTTGTATAAGCTAATTTACCTTCACTATTTCTATCAAAATTCATACCATCATTTACAAGTGAATCTATAATATCAATAGATTTTTGACTCATAATCTCTACTGCTTGTGTATTATTTAAATTAACTCCAGCAGTAAGTGTATCTTTAATATGATATGGTATATCGGATTGATCTACTGCTCTTGCTACTCCACCTTGTGCATAAAATGTATTACACTCCCAAGGATTTTTTTTACAAACTATCAATACTTTTTTATTTATGGGTATATTTCTTGCAGCATTTAATCCTGCTACTCCTGAACCTATAATCAAATAATCATAAATCATTTTTCAACCTTTTGAGTTGAATTGACATATACAGGTGATGCTTTGTGACCACACCCTATAAATATAAATATTGTAACCAAAATTAATAAAATTGTTTTCATAACTTATATTGTATATAATATTTAATAAAGTATTGATTAATTTTACTGTATAATAGCAGTTATTTAATTATAAGGATAACTATTTATGAAACTAACAAAACGGATTAACCAACTATCTGAATCTATGACTATTGCAATATCATCATTGGCAAGAGATCTAAAAGAAGAAGGTAAAGATGTAATAAGCTTCAGTGCAGGTGAACCAGATTTTGGAACACCACAAGTTATAAAAGATGCAGCAATAGAAGCATTAACTTTAGGCAAAACAACATACACTGCTATTGGCGGAACAAATGAAGTCAAACAAGCTATAGCAGATAAATTAAAAAGAGAAAATGGTTTAGATTATGACCCAAGTGATATAATCGTAAGTGTAGGAGCGAAACATAGTTTATTTAATATTTTTCAATCTCTTATAGAAGATGGTGATGAAGTAATTATCCCTGCACCATATTGGGTAACTTATCCAGAGCAAACAAAATATAGTGGTGGGAAAGTAGTAGATATTTTAACTACAGATGAAAATGGATTTAAGATAACTCCACAACAACTAAAAGATGCTATTACACCTAAGAGTAAAATATTAATCCTTACAACACCATCAAATCCTACAGGCTCAGTTTATAGTAAAGATGAACTTATTGCATTAGCTGATGTTTTAAAAGATACAAATATTACAGTAGTAAGTGATGAGATGTATGAAAAACTTGTATATGATGGTATCAAATTTACAGCTGTTGCTAGTATAAGCGAAGATATGTTTAATAGAACTATTACTGTCAATGGTTTAAGCAAATCTGTTGCTATGACAGGATGGAGATTTGGATATATTGCTACACCAAATAAAGAGTTAGTAAAAGCTATGACTAAACTACAAGGTCAAAGCACATCAAATATCAACTCTATCACTCAACATGCAGCAATTGTTGCTTTAAATGGTAGTGCCGATCAAGATGTAGAGATGATGAGAGTTGAATTTGAAAAACGAAGAGATTTAGCTTGTGATCTTTTCAATCAAATAGATGGATTGAGTGTTATTAAACCTCAAGGTGCATTTTATCTATATGTTAATATTAAAAATGTTGAAAAAGATAGTATGAAATTTTCTCAAGATCTTCTACAAGAAGTTGGGGTTGCAGTAGTTCCTGGAGTTGGATTTGGATTAGATGGATATTTTAGATTCTCTTTTGCTACTGATGAAGCAACAATCAAAGATGGTATATCAAGAATTAAAAGATTTGTAGAATCTAAAAAATAATGACCGCACAAAAAAAAGCGACAGTAGTATCAAGTAGTGTAGCGGCATTTTTAACTCTACTAAAATTAACAATAGGTATTTTTAGTGGTTCTGTTGCTGTTTTAGCAAGTGCTGTTGATAGTGTTTTAGATATGTTTGTATCACTATTTAACTATTTTGCTATCAATAGTGCAGAGAAACCTGCTGATGATAATTTTAACTATGGTCGAGGTAAAATAGAAGCCCTTGCTAGTGTGATTGAAGGAACAATCATCACTGTTTCTGGGTTGTTTTTATTTTATACTGCTATTGAAAAATATATAAATCAAAGAACATCTTCATATCTTAATGAATCTCTTACTATTATGATAATATCTTTATTTATAACTATAGGTTTAGTAATATACTTAAATAAAATAGCAAAAGATACTAATAATATGGTTATAAAAGCAGATGCTTTACACTATAAAACAGATGTTTATTCAAATGGTGCAGTTTTAGTATCACTACTTTTAGTGCATTTTACTAACAATGAGATTTTCGATGTTATCATCGGTGCTATGATATCTATTTATATAATATATAGTGCTTACGAACTAATACAAGATGGAGTTTTAGTTTTACTAGATAGATCTTTAGATGATGATATTGTAAATCATATTATAGAGATAATAAACAATGAACCAAAAGTGAATAGTTACCATTTTTTAAAAACAAGACAAGCAGGAAATGATACTTTTGTCGATGTTCATTTAGTGTTTGATACTGATATTTCACTATTAGATGCACATCAAACAAGTGACAACATAGAAGATAAGATCAAACAATTAGATACAAATACCAACTGGGTAATAAATGCCCATTTAGATCCTTATGATGATTCATTATAGATAAAATTGACAATTAATTAACAATTTTTCTATACACTTGCATATCTAAAATAAGGTTGCAACTATGAACATAGAATTACTAAAAAACATAACAGATTATGGGGTGCTAGGGATATTAGCTTTTATGGGGTTTTTATCTTTATGGTTTTATATTGAAAGACTTATATTTTTTAAAAATATTAATCTAAAAGATTATAAACATAAAGAACGCTTAGAAATAGATATAACAAGGCATACTACAATTATATCAAGTATCGCTTCAAACTCTGTTTATATACCCAAATAAATCCATAATATAAAATCTACCATCCAATTCTAAAAAAGTATCATT
>CAJXII010000068.1 GCA_913054415.1 uncultured Arcobacter sp. | reverse complement strand
AGAGGTGGAATAAAAAGAAATCTGATATTGGTCTTGACAAAGGGGGACATTATACATCATCGCTATAATAATATTTTTTTGCATATTATAAATTAACAACTCTTGATTTTTTTGTATCACAAGATAAGCTACACCCAAATAATAAGGCTGAACTTTATATACAAAATACAAATTATCTTTAAATGTCCAATATTTTTTAGTTAAATCTATATTTTTAACTACAAACTCTTGATATATTGGCTTTTGATCTATATCATATAATGATGATCTAAACTCATCACTACTTGGATATAAGATAATATCTCCATATTGATAATCTAGATGTAATTTTTGTAATTGTTGGATAATATTATTAGCTTCTATATTAGTTTTACTTTGTGTTAAACTAAAAAGTTCTTTTTTTTGGAAATTATAATATATTGTTGCTAATGCAACAATCAATAAAATTGTAGTAGTCAGATATACCAAAACAATATTTAAAATTGTTTTATGTATAGTTTTATTTTGAAGATTCATCTAAAAATTTATAGCCTTGTTTTTTGATACTTACTATTCTATGGTTACCTAAATATTTTCTCAAAGTTCTTATATAAGTTCTTAAACTTCCATTACTAATCTCTTCATCATACTCCCACACATAAGAGTATATCTGATCAAAATCTAAAGTTTTATCTTGATTTTGTAAAAATAGTTTTAAAAGTTTAAGCTCTTTCTTTTTTAGATGTAGTATATCATTATTTTGATAAAGTATTTCATCATTGTTATCAAAATAGATATCTTTTGTAAGGTATGTTTTATTATTGATATTATCCCGTTTGAGTAAAGCATTGATTTTAAATAGTAACTCTTTAAAAACAAATGGTTTTTTTATATAATCATCACAACCACTTTGATACCCTTTTTCGACATCCTCCATATCTTTTAGTGATGTAGTAAAAATAACAGGTGTCAAAATATCTATAGATCGTATATTTTGTAAAAGTTCAAATCCATTAAATGGTGGAACATTTACATCTAATATCAAAAGATTAAACCTTTGTTGCTCAACTATCTCTAAAGCACTTTTGGCATCATAAACAGATACTACATCATAACCATTATCTTCTAAAAATTCACTAAGTGTATCTGATAGATTAATATCATCTTCAAGGTATAATATTTTTTGCATAGTGTTATTATAGTCTATAATTGTTAATTAATTGTGAATTAACAATTGATTGACAATTTTTTTATATACTTTTGGTCGAAATTTAACAATGGAGTAATGATATGGATAAAAAGATATATTTATCAATCGTATGTGTATTAGCTATAGGTGCAAATGCAGCAGATTTAGGAACTATAGATGTTACAGGTGTAACAGATACAAAAATCATCTCAAATGTAAGTAATGAAGATGTAAAAAGTGCAGATTTAGCAGAAGCTTTATATAAAGAGGTTCCTAGTATCAATCTAATAAGAAGAAGTGGTATTGCAAATGATATAACTTTAAGAGGTCAAAAAAGAGATAATATTGTAGTAACTATGGATGATAGTAAAGTATGTGGTGCATGTCCAAATAGGATGGATCCACCAACATCACATATTGTAACTGCAAATATAAATAGTGTAAAAGTAAGTGAAGGTCCTTATGATGTAGAGGAGTTTGGAAATTTAAGTGGTAGTGTAAAAGTTACTATGAAAAAACCGACTAAAAAGCTAAAAGGAAATGTTGAATCAACTATAGGAAGTTTTGGATATAGAAAAGTGGGAGCTAGTGTAAGTGGTGGTAATGATAAAGTTAGATTACTTCTTACAGGTTCTTATGAAAATAGTGAACAATATAAAGATGGTTCAGGAAATACAGTATCTAAACAAATTGATAAAGCTGTAACAGGAACAAAATTTGCTGGTTACAAATTCCAAGATAGATATAAAGATATGGATGCCTATACTAAAAAAACAGCTATGGCAAAAGTATATGTAGATGTAAATGATAAACAAGATATGCAATTAAGCTATACTGCAAATAGAAGTGATGATGTTTTATATGGTAATAGTAAAATGGATGCTATTTATGACAATAGTGATATTATAAATTTCAAATACACTATAAGAGATCTAAATATATAATGAACTGATAAATCAAGACTTTTAAAACAACCTATTTATTTCCACCTTTTACTGTTACCTTATGCTACATTTTTTACATAATCCAAATATACATTCATTGGTTTTCTGTAATTAATAGATGAATGAAACCTTTTAAAATTATATTTGTACATCCAATTTTCCACTCCTTCTTTTAATTCTTTAATAGTCTGATAATTGCTTATATAAATATTGGTATATTTTAAAGTTCTAAAGAATCTTTCAATAGCAATATTGTGAATACTTCTAGCTTTGCCGTTCATTGATATTAAAATATTATGCTCTTTTAATATATTAATATGAAGATGACTTGTATATTGACTACCTTGATCACTATTAAATATCTTTGGTGCAGGATGTTTAGATAATGCATCTTGTAGTACATCACAAGCTAAGGCTGCATCCATCGTATTAGATATCTTATACGACAATATAGCTTTACTGTGCCAGTCTATGATAGCGGCTAAATACATCATACCATTTGGTGTTCTAATATATGTTATATCACCACTCCATACTTCATTGGTGTTAGGTACATTTACTTTATTTTTACCATTAACTCTACTCCAATATTCACCTAGCAAATATTTGTATATCGCATGCTCTTTATTCCTACCACTTGTAGAAGGTTTTTTGTGAGGGTATATAGCCTGTATGCCTAGTAATTGCATATATTTCAATACTCTATTATTACCAATAGTAAAGCCATCTTCTACTAATTGTTCATCTATAAATCTATATCCCCAATCACTATTATCTGTAGCAATTACATCAATAGCATTTAGTATCTTTATATCTTCTTCTTTCATTGGTTCAGGCGTATAATAGTAGCTACTTTTAGATATATTAAATATCTTTAATTGTTCTTGTATAGATAGTGCATGCTTGGGATCGACAAGAGGCCTGTAATCACATAATCCCAAGCTCTTTAGCTTTTTTACAGCAAAATCTGCTTTCAATGTTGCTTTACCTAATGCTTTAGCTAACTCATCATTTTGAGTTGTTAGTTCATTTATCTCATCTTTAAATTCACTAACTGCCTTAGCTGGTTCAAATGCAATTGCAATATTATCTAACAGTTGCTTTTTCCAGTTCGTTATAGTCTTTGCAGTAACTTGATGTTTGGTTGCTAACTGTGCTACAGTTTGCTCCTCTTTGATTAGCTCTAAAACTATTCTAGATTTTTGTTCTGCTGTAAATATCTGACCTTTTTTTCTACTCATAATTGACTCCATATATTTCTGATTTATTTTATCTTTTTTGGAAATAAATCTAGTTGAATTATAGTCCTGTTTTATGAGTTCATTATAATAAATACTCGAAGAAACTTACATTTAAAGCATATAATTCACAAGTAACACACCCTATGAGCACTAAATATAGAATTGCATCAGATGATACAACTAATACAACAGAAGACTCAAATAATGAAGTTGTAAGCAAACTAACTACTGATATGACAGGTGTAAAAGTTATAAATGATATTAAACTAAAAGATGATATTCTTACACTAGGTATAGATGGCAGTAAAAGAAATTGGGATGGTGAATATATTGGATATGGTGCTAAAGCTGGATTAACAGGATTACCATCTATTCAAGATGTAGATACAAATAATAAAGCTATATTTACAAAATACAATAAAAATATAGATAAACTAAATCTAAAATTTGGTGCAAGAATTAATGATACAACTATTAACACTGCAAATACAAACTACAAAGATAGAGATTTTAATTCGCTAGATATTAATCTATTAGCTACATATTCATCAAATAAAACTACAAAATATTTTGCAGGTATAGGAAGAGCAAGTCGTGTTCCAGATGGAAGGGAATTGTATTTTAATAGTTCTATGAATGTAATGAGTGGAACTCCTACACTAGACCAAACTACAAACACAGAGATAGATTTAGGATTTGAACGAAAAAATGAGAATGGTTACTTTAAACTTAAAGCATACTACAGTAAGCTAAATGATTATATCTATTTCAACAAAGATAATATTAAAATTATTAATAAAAAGGGAACAATTTACAAAACTGCCTATAATGCTTTTGAAAATATAGATGCTAAAACTTATGGTTTGGAGCTTTTAGGAAGTTATGATATTAGTGATGATTCATCTTTAGATTTTGGAGCATCATACCAAAGAGGTAAAAAAGATAAACCTATGACAGGAACTATTGTAGATACAACTAACAATACAACAACAACAGTTCAACAAACAAATACCAATCTTGCTGATATAACTCCTTTAAAAATCAATGTAGCATTAAACTATGATATAGATGATAGTTTATCTACAAAAATTGAATTAGTTCATGTAAATTCTTGGAATAAATATGATGATGATAATGGAGAACAATATCTTCAAGGTTATAATATTATTAATATAAAAGCTAAAAAAGAGTTCAATAAAAAATTTGAAGCTACTATAGGAGTAGATAATCTATTTGATAAAACTTATGCTATTTCAAATACTTATGCTGATTTGATTTTACTAAGTGATGGAACAAGTGGTGAAGTTATGTTATTAAATGAACCAGGTAGATATATATATGCAAATATAAAATACAAATTTTAGATTTTCTTTTTGATCTACACTATCTTTGGGTGTAGATCAATACTTAACTCTATTCTTATCTTATAAGCTATTAATCAAAATTTCTATATAATAATAAAAATTTTCAAATAGGATCAATATGCTTTTAACAAAAAAAAGTGAATATGCTATATTATCACTTGTCATTATAGCCAAAAGCGATATACCACTAAATGCTGATATATTATCTGTTAAACTAAATATATCAAAATCATTTTTGGCAAAAGTTTTACAATCACTTGCTAAACATAAAATACTTAAATCATACAAAGGTGTCAATGGTGGATTTATGTTAGATAAAGACCCAGAAAAATTGACAATTTTTCAACTTGTAACACTAGCTGAAGAAAAAATCCCATCTGTTTTTGAATGTTCACTTGATGGAACTGTTTGTGCGGCAAATGTTAATGGTGGATGCACCCTATTTCCTGTGCTAAACAATCTACAAATGAAGATCAACAATTTTTTAAATGATTTGACACTAAAGGATATTATGTGATCCAGTTTTATCATATATCTCATACAGATCTTGATGGATATGGTTGTCAGTTTATCACTAAAAAGTTTTTTAAAAATGGTAAATTTTTTAATGCCAACTATGGGATTGAAGTTCAATCTAGTCTAAACATAGTTATAGATAGTATCAAACAATCTGAACAAAAAGATATTTTTTTCTTAATAAGTGATCTAAATCTAACTTATGATGAATCAAAAAAACTAGATAAAAATATAAAACAGTTAAACAACAATGGATACAATATCAACCTACAACTATTGGACCATCATGGTAGCGGTCAAAAAAGTGCCGATAGATTTTCATGGTATTATTTAGATACTTCAAGATCTGCTACAAAAATCACTTATGATTATTTTTTAGAAAACTATCAAACATTTAATATTTCAGATGAGATAATACAACAATTAACCAAATATGAAAAACTAATAAACTCTATCAATGCTGTAGATATTTGGTTAGAGCATAGTCAATATTTTGAATTTGGTAAAGTTTGTATGAGTATGATTGCTAAATCTTATGAGATTAACAATACACTTTTTGCAGACCAAAATAGGGATTATAGACTAGATCTTTTATCAAAAACTATAAACTATATAGATCAAAACAATGGATATATCAAACTTGATGAAGATATATATTTTCTAAAAAAAGAGTATCTTAAACTAAGCAACAAAGATGATAGTTTAGATAATCTAAGTGCTAAGTATTTAGTAAAACTATTAGATGATACAAAAGATAAATTAACCATATATTACAATGGACACAAAGGGTTACTTACTTATACTTTAGGTAATATCTCTATCCCTGCTAATAGTTTTCTAAAAGCAAATCCTGATTATGATTTTTTTATAGATGTAAGCAGAAGAGGAAAAATGGGATTAAGAGCCAATGGCAAACTAGATGTATCTATTTTAGCTAATAAAATGGCAAATGGTGGTGGTCATCCAAATGCTTCTGGTGCTGCTTTTGAGGATTGGAAAGAGACTGTTAATTATAATGATATAAAACAATTTATAGAAAATAGACTAAAAGAGATATCATAATATATAATGGATAGAAAAAATATATTAATAACCAATGATGATGGATATGAAGCTATAGGACTTAAGTATCTAATAGATGCTCTAAAACCTTTAGCTAATATCACAGTAGTAGCTCCTGCTACTAATAAAAGTGCTTGTTCGCATAGTATGACACTTACTCAACCATTAAGATTTAAAAGTGTTGATGATGATTTTTATAAACTAGAGGATGGAACTCCTACTGATTGTGTATTTTTAGGGCTTCATAATATATATCCTCAAGATCAGTTACCAGATCTAGTAATAAGCGGTATCAATCTTGGATCAAATATGGGAGAAGATATAATATATAGTGGAACAGTAGCAGGTGCAACTGAAGCTGTTTTGCAAGGAGTTCCAGCTATATCTATATCTCAAGTGATGGATGAAAATCTAAAAGCAAATATAAATCTTTGGGATTTTCAACTTGCTGTTAAAACAATACAAGATATAGTAACAAAAATCTTTCAAAATAGATTTCCACTAGATAAAAGAAAAATATTAAATATCAATATCCCACCTTGTAGTATCCAACAATCTTTGGGAATTAAAATTACAAAAGCGGGATATAGAATATTTGGCAACGACTCGCATAGATATCAAGATCCAAAAGGCAATGAGTTTCATTGGATAGGAGTTCATCCTTTATTATGGGAAAGAAGTGATGATAAAATATGTGATTTTGAAGCTGTAGCTAACAATTATGTGTCAATATCACCTATAAAACTAGATATGACAAGTTATGATGATATAGAAAATTTAAACAAATGGATAGGATAAATATGGAAAATTTAATAGAAAATTTACAACAAGATATAAACAAATTAGTAAGACCTCTTAAACAAAACAATGATGAACTAATAGAGGTCTTAAAAAGAAGATTGACAAAAAAACAATGGAAATATTATAAATTCAAAATTCAAAATTTAGATGATAATAGTATAGCAAAAGAGTTAGATTGTGATATTAATAGACTAGAAGAGATAAAAAAACAAACTATTTTAAAACTAAATCAAGAGAAAATAAAATATGAACTTATGGAATAATATATGCGATATTTTTCAAAAGGTATTATTAGTTTAATAATACTATTTGTCCTATTTATAGGATACCAAATAAGTGATTTTAACAACACAACACAAGGAAACAATATGATGAAAAAACATATTACAAATACAATATCAAGATATTTTTATAAATTTGCAACTACACAATTTCCAAGTTGGTTACAAAATATTATAAACAATGGCTATGTTAATATTTTAGGATTAGATATGCATGAGTTTAAAAATCCTACACAATATAAAACACTAAATCAACTATTTACAAGAGAGATTATGATCCCAAGACAAATAGATCATAGTCTAAATAGTTTTATCTCACCAGCAGATAGTTTTATTAGTGAAGCAGGAACAATCACAAATAATACTGCTTTGCAAATTAAAGGGATGAGTTATAAAATAGATGATCTTTTAACATTGCATACAAGTAGTGAAAATATTGCAAAATTAGAAGGTGGTAAATTTATGAATTTTTATCTAAGTCCAAAAGATTATCATAGATACCATGCCCCTATAAATTTCAAAATCACAAAACTTATCCATATACCTGGTAAGCTATACCCTGTAAATTTTACATATCTAAAAAAACAACAAAATCTATTTATTGAAAATGAAAGAGTTGTCCTAGAGTGTTATACATCTGATAACAAACTATTTTATATGGTTTTTGTAGGTGCTTTAAATGTAGGTAAAATGGTATTTACATTTGAACCAGCAGTAGAAACAAATAGTGATACAACCCAAATAAAAGTATATACCTATGATGATCTAAAAGTGCATAAAGGGGATTGTTTGGGGTATTTTAAAATGGGATCAACAGTAGTTATGCTTTGGGAAAAAGATTTTGTTAATCTTGAAAATTTAGTAGATCATAAAGTTAAGTTTGGTAATATCATAGCACATTATAAATAAGGATTTCTTATGAAATTGACAAAATTAATATTACTAATATCTATTTTTATATCAACAATATTAGCTCAAAATAATAATTTTGTCCAACCAAATGAGGCTTTTAAAATAAAGATGATCAAACAAAATGATCATATCCAAATCA
>CAJXII010000067.1 GCA_913054415.1 uncultured Arcobacter sp. | reverse complement strand
ACTTATCTCTCTTAAATACAAATTTTGTTGGTTATTATTGATAAAAAAATCTATAATTAAAAAAAATCTATCCCAATACTCTACATACTCTAAAACAATCATAGGCTTTTTTAAAATTAACTCTTTTAGTTGAGGATATTTAGTTATAACTTTATGATAATTTTCTACAAATCTATCATAATAAAATTTTTTATCAACTATCTTACAAAAATGCTCCACATCTTCAACTATAACTGCCACTGGCACAGTTTGCTTACCTAATTTTTTAAATTCAAACTCTTTATACTCTATGGTAAGTTCACTTTTTTTGAGATTTTTAATTTGTGATAAAAGTAAAGAATAGTTATTTGTGATATCTTTTTCTTGCACTTTTTTAAGTTTTATTTTTATAGGAAATAAGTTACTATTTTCAATATAGTTTCTAAAAATATCACCTTTGTTATAAATTTTTTGCAGTTTTGAATAGATGTCATCTAAAATAAAAAAACTCATAATTATCTCTTTTTATTTTTGATATATTGCTCTATACTCATAGAGATTAAACTTGAGTCCATACCATCTTGATTGTGCACAAAATGGACACTTTGGACATAAGGCTCTATCACATTTATTTTTTGTTTTGGAGTAATTACAAGAAGTTGAAGTCGTAGTTTTTCAAACAGTTCAAGTGCATATCTAGTGCTTTCATCACTTCCTCTTCCAAATGCTTCATCTATCATTACAAATCTAAAAGATCTACTTTTGATACTACCATGTTCTAATCCAAATTGATAAGCTAAAGATGAAGCTAAAACTGTATATGCTAGTTTTTCTTTTTGACCACCAGATTTTCCACCACTGTGAGCATAATACTCTTTTGTGCTTCCATCACTTATAAATTTTTCAATTGCACTAAAATCATACCAATTTCGCACATCACTTACTAAGGCTCTGTATTTTTTATCTACATCGATATAATTTTGCCTACCATTAAATCTATCTATTAAAGCTTTTATTTGTAAAAATTTTGCCTCATCATATTCGTTATTTTCATCTATTGCATTTGTAGTGATCTGTTTTAGTGTTTGTTTAAACTCTTTGATTTCACTATTTAAGCTAATATCTGCACTTAATTCTATAAAAGTGCCATCACTATATTCTATATCTTTTAAAGATTTGTTTATCGTATCTATTTTTTCTTTTATATCGTTTGAGTGCTTATCTAATTGATTTTGCAATGTTAAAATTTTATGTATAGTTTTTTCTTTTAACAACTCTTTAAATCGTTTTTTATATTTTGGAAGATTATCTTTTTTCAGTTCATCCAATTTTTTAATAAACTCATCACAGTATTGCACTTTTGCATCTAACTCTTTAGCTAAAACTGGAAAACTATTTATATAACTATTTTGATGAGATATAATTGAAGATGATAATCTTTGCAAATAACCATTTGATTTTTCTATATCTTTTTGGATATATTCTCTTATTTTCTCTTTTGTTGGTTTTATATTGTTTAGATTTAATGTTTGAGCAAACACCTCATCTTTTACACTATCTAATTTGATTTTTTGCTCGTCATTTAACTCTTCATTTTCAAGTATTAAATATGCTTTATTTAGTTCTAACTCTTTATCTTCAATCTTTTGATTTAGTGTGCCTATAGTTTGGGCTAGATTATTTTGCCTGTTTTGTTCATCTTTTTTTTCAAACTCTACCTCAAATAGTCTATCTTTTAAAGTTTTGATTATATCGTTACTTTTTTCCAATTTTTTCTTTTCATCATTTAGCTTATCTATCTCTTTTGCAAATCTATACCAATTGATCATCTCAAAATTATCATATTTTAAAGCATCTCTTAGTGCATCTCTTGAAGTTTCTAACTCTTTTTCTTTTTGTTTTGTTTGTTTTATCCTATTTTGTATAAAATCAAATTTCTCTTTTTTAGAATTATATAAAAGTTCAAACTCTTTTAATTTGTTTATATTATCCCAGCCCAAAACCCATCTTGATTTATCTTCTATATCAAACCTATCATCTTTTTCATGTCTTGAAAGATTTAATTTAAACTGCCCATTTATACTTAGTGCTTTTTTAAATCTTCTAAAATCATCCATATTATCAACACAAGATATATTAAACTTTTCATTTAAAATAGAATTAACTACATCAAAATATTTACTATTTACTTTTGTTTGTATTTTACTTAATATTGAGTTTGGCACCTCTTGGATAAAATTATTTGATTTTTTATTTGTATCAACTTTTAAATATACAAGCTTACCTTTTAAGTTTGTTTTATCTACATAAGATGAAACTTCATCATAATACTCTTTATCAACTAAAAGTGAAAGTGCAGTGTTATGTAAAATTCTCTCAATTGCTCCATTAAATTTTTCATCTTGCACCTCTATTAGCTCCCCAATAAAAGGCAATTCATCACTTGTAAGATTTAACTCTTTTGCTATAATATCTCTTATTTTTGATACTTTGTGAGGTATATTTGAAGGGTGATTTTTAAGATACACTATCTCTTCATTTAACAATACCATCTCATCTTGATACTTTTTAGCTGTAACTGTATCTATAGTGATTTGATTTTGTAGTGAAGTTTTTTTATCTTCAATATTTTCAAATTTTTCTTTTAGTTCATTTTGTGTAGTTAAAAATCTATGTTCATTAGATACTGCTTTGTAATTTAGTGTTTTGATAATATTATTATATTTGATATTGTGTTGTTTTGCACTTTCTAGTAGTGTTGTATTTTGTTTTATCTCATCTTCAAGTTTAGTTATACGATTGGCTCCATTTTTTTGAAGTTCAAGTTTTATATTTGTAATATCATCTATTAATTTTTCTATTTTTTTATCACTTAACTCTTTGTTTGAGATATTTTTAGTTAGTTCTATATTTAAGCTTTCAAGTTTTTGTTTTAAAAGTGTTGATTCAAAAATAGCAATATATCTATTTATCTTATCTCTTAAAATTAAAAACAACTCTTTTTGTTGGGTATATTTGAGATACTCTTTATATTTTTTTTGTATAGGAGTTAGAAGCTCTATTTGTTTTATAGCATCAAGCACTAAAGTATAGGTATGATTAAGCTCTGCAAAATTCAAACAAAGCTCATCTATACTTGCATCTACATTGCTATCTTCTAACATATGAGTTCTTATAAATTGAGTTAAATTCCCAATAGATTTTAATGATACAGTTTGATAAAAAAGATTAAGTGCTTGAGCATTTCGTATCCCCATATATCTGCTAAATACCCTTGAATAATCTTTAAAAGTTTCAAAAACTTCTGTGTGTGAGGTAGCTCTTAGTTGTTTTTTTAAGTCTCTAATATTTTCAAATTTAAAAAAATTTTGTTTTATTGATAGTTTTGTTTTGGATACTACAAAAAATTTCTGCACCTGTTTTTGTGATATATAAAAAAACTGTGCAATCGTTACAATCTCATCATAACCTATATTCTCAAACCTTGCAAGTAGCACTGTAAAACTACTATCATCTCTTAAGCTTACTGCTTTACTATGCCCAAAATTTTCATCTTGAGTTGATTTATATTCCCCTACTATATAAGAGTATAGTGTTCGCTCTTTTGTTGTAGCTCCTGCAGCTTTATTGAATACTATTTTATTATGTGGCACTATTAAAGTTGTAAGTGCATCTACAATTGTTGATTTTCCACTTCCTATATCTCCTGTTAGAAGTGCATTGTTTTTGCCTAAATTTAAAGTGACTATTTTTTTATTATAAGTTCCCCAATTATATAGTTCAAAATCTTCTAATCTAAACCCAGTAGTTGTATCGTCAGTTGCAAAATCAAATCTTAGTTCCATATATTTGCCTCTTTGTATTCTTGAAGTTTGGTATCAAAATCATCAAGCCAAGAAGCATTGATAAATGATTTAATAGAACTTTTTATCTCATAAACATCTTGAGTTGTTTTTAATTTCTTTAAAAAACCTAACTCCTCAACTTTTTTGATTGTAGATTCTATATCTTTTTGGATTTTTACTTCATTGAATTTTGCATCTAAGAAAAATAGTACCTCTTGAATTATATCATCTTTGGTAATAATCGCTTTTGCATTGTCATTTTGCATATCAAAATCAACCATCTTTTTTCGCAACAACACACACAAAAGCGATACTTTATAACTAAGCTCCCTTGTGCTTAAAAGTTTTGGAAGTACTTGTTGATCCTCTTCGTAAATTTTATTTTTCAAATATGCATAACCATCATTTTCATCTATTAAAAGCTCCAATCCAATTGTATCAAGATACTCTACTATAGCAGCATAACTATTATGCACCATTTCAAAAAAAGCTTTTTCATTATCTGATTTATAAAATATCCCTTTTAGAAGTAATACTATTGCTGTTTTTGCATCATTGTTCAAAACTTATTCCTTTATTATCTATAAATTCATCTAACTCTTTTTCTATCTCTTCTACGGTTGGTAAGCTAGATTTATAATCATCTGGTAAAATATTTGTCAATTTATATTCACTTATACCTAAAGGTTTCTCAATATCTTTTAAAGCATACTCTACAACAGTATTGTTTTTTGATTTACATATCAAAATACCAATAGTTGGATTGTCTCTATTACTTTTTATTTCACCATCTATTACAGATGTATAAAAATTTAATTTTCCTACAAATTCAGGCTTAAAATCTGTAGCCTTTAGTTCTACTACCACATAACAATATAACTTTAAATGATAAAAGAGTAAATCTATTTTAAACTCATCGCCTTTAATATCTAATCTGTATTGTCTGCCTACAAAAGAAAACCCTTGCCCTAACTCTAACAAAAATTTAGTCATATTTTCCATCAAAGCATCTTCAAGCTCTTTTTTATTGTGTTGTTGTGTAAGATTTAGAAAATCAAAACAATAAGGGTCTTTTAGAATTTGTATCGCTAAATCTGATTGAATTGATGGTAGTTTTGTTTCAAAATTAGATATAGGTTTTCCACTTCTACTGTAAAGATTTGTTTCTATCTGATGAATTAGCACTGCTCTTGAATAGTTATTTTCTATAGTTTTATTTACATAAAATATAGCTTCTTGTTTATTTTTAATCTTAGAAATTATAGCAATATTATGTCCCCAAGGTATTAAAAATATTTGCGAAACAATTTGTTTCGTAATTTCATCACTATTCCAATAATTATACCATTGTCTCATTAACTCCAAATTTCTTTTTGAAAAACCTTTTAGATTTGGAAACTCTTTTTTTAAATCATCACTAATTTGTTTTATGAGGTTATCACCCCATTTTGATTCTTTTTGTTTAGCAACTATCATAGATGCAATATCCCAATAAAGTCTAAGCAACTCTTCATTTACTTTTATAGCTGCTTTTATTTGTGATGTTTGAATTTTTTGTTTTATTGTTTTTATAAAATCTTTATATTTAGTTGTTTCTAATTTCATTGTATCCCTTTTGTAAATATAATCTTTGGAATTTTTACTATTTTTGTATCATTATTTATATCTTTTATTTTTATCTCTATTTTATTATCAAGTTCAACTATTGTATTTGTAGAATTTTTTACTATTGATAAGTATGATACTATTTCTGAAACTCCTTTTGTTATAGGAAATTTTTCCAATATCTCTTTTAGTGTGCATTGGGGTTTGATTTGCAAGAAGTAGTTGATATTATTTTTAAGTTCTTGTTCATCTATAAAAAATATATCATAAAATGTATCTAAATTTATATCAATTTTTTCCTCTTTTAACTCATTTTTAAACTCTTTTGTTTGTTTTATAGCATAAAGTGATTTTTCAAAAACGCTACTTAATGCTACTTTTGTATCATCTATAGTTGTAAAAGCCTTTTTTGTTGGTGGATTTGTTGTTATATTAAGTGCTGTTTTTTCTATTGATTTACACAATTCTAGGATTTTTTTATTTTCTATCCAAACTCTATCATCTATAAATCTTCTTAGTTGCTCTATTAGTTTTGATGATATTTTTGTAATTTTATCTGCATTTAAAAGAAGCTCATATTTTAGATTTTTTAAACTTTCATCTTCATCTATTTGTTTTATCACATCTATTTTATAGATATTTTCTAGCATCTTAGTCAAATCTTCATTTTTAGAACTATCAGTCAAAAGTTGCCAAAAAGCAAAAAAACTTTTACCTTGATCACTTTGCCTTATGGTATCTTCTACATCAAAAATTGAACCTAAAACACTATCTTTACTATCATAAGAGTTTGCTATTTGCTCCATAGCTTTTTGGTTGAGTTCCTTAAAATTATACTCTATTTGTGAAAAATCATATTTTAGTTTTCTACTTTGTTCAACAAGTAGCATAAAATGCTCTTTTATTCTGCTATTATCAAATCGTAAATCTTTTTTTGCTTTTATATTTGCTATTTTTTTATCTAACTCTTCTTTTTGTTTTATAAGCGATTTTATCCTATCTTCATCACTTAAATTTGTCTCAAACTCCAATTCTTCTAAAAGTTCAAAAATTATATTAAATTTTGTTCTGCTTCCTACAAATTCTTTTTTATCTAAACTCTCAACTATCTCAAAAACTTTTTGAGTATATGGTGTAAGCTCATACATAGCCTCACCATCATCTCCATAATATTTCTTTAGATAACTATTTTTATCATTTACAAAATCATCAAGATAATCTTTTGGATTTTTTGGATATAGATTTTCATAGCTTTGGTTTAAATCATACAAAAAATCTTCAAGATAATTTAATATAGTAGAATGATTGATACTAAGATACTTATTTGTAACAAACACAAAATAAAAAAATGCCACCATCATAGCAAAATTATCGCTATTTAGTAGTTTGATAGTTTGATTGTATTTTTTTAAATTTTTTAAATATTCATAGGTCATTTGATAAATCTATACCTATTAATCCTTTATATTACTTGTTATACCCAAAAAACTCTAAATACCAATCTACAAATTTATTGATCCCTTCTTGCACTGGGGTTTGTGGTTTATATCCCAAATCATTAACCAAATCTGTTACATCTGCATAAGTAGCTGGAACATCTCCTGCTTGAAGAGGTAGGAAGTTTTTATCTATAGTACAACCAAGTTTATTTTCAATAGCTGTTATAAAGTCCATTAGTTTTACTGGATTGTTATTTCCTATATTATATACTTTATAAGGTGGAGTAGTTGTGCGAGGATTATCAATTACTCTTACAACACCTTCTACTATATCATCTATATATGTGAAATCTCTTAACATATCACCGTTATTAAATACATCTATAGTTTTACCTTCAAGGGCTGCTTTTGTAAAAAGAAATAATGCCATATCTGGTCTGCCCCATGGTCCATAAACAGTAAAAAATCTAAGCCCTGTAGTACTTATACCAAAAAGGTGTGAATATGTATGAGCCATAAGTTCGTTTGACTTTTTACTTGCTGCATAAAGTGAAATAGGATGATCTACATTATCAGTAGTTTTAAATGGCAACTCTTTATTTGATCCATACACACTAGAACTACTTGCATAAGATAAGTTTTTCACATCATTGTGTCGGCAACATTCAAGTATATTCATAAAGCCTATAATATTGCTTCCCATATAAGCATCTGGATTGGTTAAGCTATATCGCACACCTGCTTGAGCTGCAAGGTTACAAACTGCATCAAACTTTTGCTCCTCAAAAAGTTTCATCATAGCATCTTTATCTTCAAGATTCATTCTTATAAATTTATAATTTGGATTGGTTTTAGAAGTGATTAGTTTATTAAATTCTATATCTTTACCATCTTCTAGTTTTTCTATGATACCACCTCTTTGAAGTCGTCCATATTTTACATTTTGGTCATAATAGTCATTGATATTATCAAGTCCTACAACTTCATCACCTCGCTCTAAAAGTTTTATAGCTAGATGACTACCTATAAATCCTGCTGTTCCTGTTACTAGTATTTTCATAAATGATACCTTATTAAATTTTATATTATTTTATTGTGATAACATGAGAGTTGATATAAACAGAATAGAGAAAGAGGAAGATATAAAACTACTCAAAGAACTAAAGTGGAATGGTTTTGTGTTTTATCAGTATGATGATGAATTCAGCAAAGAGAGATATGAAGAGGTTAAAGTAATAGCTGAGAGTTATAAGCTAAAGGTATATTCTGGAGTTAAAATAAAGACAGAAAACTCTAAAGAGCTAAGAGATAAGTAAAAAAATTCAGAAATAAATGCCATATTATATTGGTTGAAGGAGGGATTTTAAAGATAAATAGAACTGCTGTAGAGATGCATGATGTTGATATTTTATCGACTCCAGAGCTTGGAAGGAAAGACAGTGGAATAGACCATGTATTGGCAAGATTGGCATCAACACATAGAGTAGCTATAGAGATAAACCTAAAAAATCTATTAAATAAAGACGGCTATGAGAGAGCAAGGACTTTAATATTTTTCAGAAACAACCTAAAATTAGCTAAAAAGTTTGATGTGCCAGTTGTTATCTGCTCTGATGCAGAAAAGATCGGAAG
>CAJXII010000066.1 GCA_913054415.1 uncultured Arcobacter sp. | reverse complement strand
TGGGTAGCTTGAAAAAATTATAGTCAAAATCTCAATTTTATTTTCCACTTCTATGGATTTTGTTCATTGTGCAGTGGTCTCATTATTTAGTAGTGGAGCAATAATAATGTTATTTATAAGGTTAGTGGTTTTAGTTTTTTTAGTATTGTGTAGTGTAGTAGCTAATGATAATATTTTATCAACACAAAAACAAAATATGATTAAATATGATATAAAAAAGGCTGTTGATGATAGTTCAAAACTAAAACATGATTGGATCAATCCGATCACATATACATATACAGATCAAAGGGGAGATCAAAAAAGTAGAAGTTCAACTATTAGTATCTCTCAACCTATTTTTAAAAGTGGTGGTATTTTTAGTGCTATTAAATATGCCAACGCAGTAGCGAATTATACAGATTTGTCTATCAAACTTGATAAAAAAGAGGCTATTACTAAAGCTTATTCATTATTGTTTCAAATATATAAAACCAATATATTAATTCAAAAACAAAAACTTCTTATAGATAATGCACAAATCGATCTAAAAATCAAAAAAGAGGAAGTTTTAGGTGGAGTTTTAGATATTTCATTTTTAAATAATGCAATATTATCAAAAAATACACAACAATCAGCACTTTTGGATCTTCAATACACAAAACAAAGTTTAATACATAATTTTAATGCACTTGTCAATAAAGATTATAAAGAGTTTACATTGCCAACTTTACAATTAATATCAAAAGAAGACTATCTACAAAATGATATATATATCAAACAAAGCAAAGCAAATACCAAAACAAAACAACATCTAAAAAATATGACAAGATCTAAGTATCTGCCAACAGTGAATGCTAATTATCAATTTAGTGACAACTATACAACTGATATAGCTACACATAATTATGGTATAAGTGTAACTATACCTTTGAGTATAAATACTTTTGATGATATCTCAAGTAGTAAATTGGATTATTTAAAAACAAAAGAGCAAGAGTTAATAGTAAAAAGAGATGAACAAAATTTTCTACAAACAAAGATGGATAAAATAGAGACTATTAAAAATAAAAAAATATTAACCAAGCAAAATATAGAAGCTTATAAAAGTTTGCTAGTTCAGATAAAAGAGTTAGCAAGTGTTGGCGAGAAAACTGCCAACGATGTAAAAATGATAAAAAATTCAAAAAAAGCTGAAGAGTTAAATCTAAAAATTTTAGATTATGATAAACAGTTAGAACTTATAGAATTATATGCAAGAGTAACAAATGAGATTTAGTGAATATTTTAATCAGTGGTTATACGGAACAGAGGCTTATTATAGCACATATAAAACAATAGGGAAAGAGGGTGATTTTTTTACAGCAGTTAGCACAAGTGCTTTTTTTGGAGGATCAATAGGCAAAAGGGTAGTTGATATTATCGAAAAAGGGTTATTGCCAAAAGATACTACTATTGTAGAAATTGGTGCCCATCATGGTTACCTTTTAGCAGATATGATTCAATTCATATATACTTTAAAGCCTGAGCTTTTAGATAGTTTAAATTTTGCTATTGTTGAGAGGTATAAACATCTACAACAAAAACAATTACAATATTTTAAAGAGAGTTTTGGTGATGTAATAAAACTACAACACTACGATAATATATCTGATGTTAAACTAAATAGTGCTTTTGTAGTGGCAAATGAGATTTTTGATGCTTTTGGTTGTGAATTAATCTATACAAATAAAGATGGTATCCGTCAAATGGGTATGGTTGAAAATAATAAGATTAAGTTTGTAGATTGTGATGATCAATATCTAAATACAATATGTGATAAATACCATATAGAAAAAGGTGAAGTTGCTATTGGATATGAAGAGTTTGCACAAACTTTGAGTAATAATATTGATAAATTTGAATTTATCACATTTGATTATGGGGATAAGCTAGTAAGAAATGATTTTTCATGTAGAATATACTTTAAACATAATGTTTATCCTTTATTTGATGATAGTATAGAGTTAAAAGATTATTTTAAACAATCAGATATAACTTATGATGTCAATTTTACACATCTAATAGATAGCTTTAAAAAGTGTAAAGTGGATACCATTAGTTGTGATACACAGTTGAAAACATTAGTTGAATTTGGTATTATAGATTTGTTGGAGATTTTACATAATAATAGTGATGAAAAAACATATCTTAAAGAGACAAATAAGGTAAAAACACTTCTTGAACCAACAGGTATGGGGGATAGATTTAAAGCAGCAATTTTTAGGAAAAATATATGAAATTGATCATAAATGGTGACCACAAAGAGTTTGAAGATGATAAAAGCTTAGGTGATATTATCAAAGAGTTACAAATAGAAGATAAGGTGATGGCTAGTGCTGTTAATATGCAAATAGTTAAAAAAGATGATTGGAAAACTTTTATACCGCAAGATGGTGATAGGGTAGAATTACTACAGTTTGTAGGGGGTGGATGATGGTAGATATAGGATCTGTTTGCACATATTGTGGTGTTGGTTGTGATATTACTGCAAAAGTAAAAGATAATAAAATTGAAAAAATTTATGCTCAAACAGATGGACATGTAAGTCGTGGTAAATTGTGTATCAAAGGTAAAAATGGTTACCATTTTGTTCATAGTGAAGATAGACTAAAAGATGTGATGATAAAAAAATCTTTTATTAAAGATAATTTTGAAGCTATGCCAAGAGAGTTAAAAGCTAGAAGTCACACTTTACAACTTATAGATGATGTATGGTTTAAATCAAGTTATGAGTTTGCTACATCATTGGTAGCTTGGAAATTAAGTGAGATAAAATATCAATATGGTGAAGATTCATTTTTCGCCACAGGTGGAGCAAGAACATCTTGTGAGAGTGCTTATACTTTACAAAAATTTACACGGCAAACTATGCAATCAGCAAATATAGATAATTGTGCTAGAGTTTGTCATAGTCCTAGTTTATCGGGTATGAAAAAAGTTATAGGTGAAGGTGCTGCTACAAACCCTTATGATGATATATTTCATAGTGAATTTATCCTTGTTATGGGGTCAAATACTACAGAAGCACACCCAATAGTAGCAAATCGTATTTTAGAAGCTGTAAGGAAAAAAAGTTGTAAATTAGCAGTATTGGATGTGCGACATATTCAGTTGCATAAATACTCTGATTATGATGATATTATCCCTTATGAAGCTAATTTATTGATATTGAATATGTTGGCTTATGTGATAATAAAAGAAAAACTTTATGATCAAGAGTTTATCAAGACAAGAACAAAAGAGTTTGAGATTTATAAAAAATCTATACTTGAAGATAAATATGCTAATCCTGAGTTTTTTAGGCAAGTAAAAGGGTATGAGAGTTTAGCTAATAGTTTGCCAAAAATTGCTAAAGATTATGCGATAAGTAAATCTATGATTTTTTGGGGGCTTGGAATTACTGAACATTTAGATGGTAGCTATGCTGTAATGGCTTTAGCAAACTTAGCAATACTTACAGGAAATATTGGGAAACAAGGGGCAGGGCTTATGCCACTTCGTGGGCAAAATAATGTTCAAGGTGCTTGTGATATGGGATGTTTGCCATATTATGATCCTGATTATGAACAACCTAAAAAAGTTGGACTTACAACTACTGATGCAATAGATGCTATGGTAGATAATAAGATAAAATCATTGTATGTTATGGGAGAAGATCTAACACATATCCATCCAAATCAAAATAAAATAAAAAAAGCGATAGAAAATCTTGATCTTATAGTTGTGCAAGATCTATTTTTAAATGATATAGCACAAAAAGCTCATATTGTTTTTGGGGTAAAATCAGCTTATGAAAAAACAGGAGTTTATGTCAATGCTATGAGAAGATTACATCTTTCTCAACCTCTTGTAAATAGTGATCTTCCTGATGATTGGGAAGTTTTAAGAGATATTGAAAATAAGATAAAAGGTGAATTTTTATACAATGATAGCAATGATGTTTGGGAAGAGGTAAGGGTAAATGCACCTAAGCGATTTGCTGGAGCTAGTTATATTAAATTAACCAAAAATAGAAGTAGAGGGATGCAGTGGCCAATATCTAAAAATGATACACCAATACTTCATATTGATAGTTTTAGGACAGATGATGGATTGGCAGTATTTCAATATAATCAATATAAACTAAGAGAGCAAATTGAAAAATTAGTAACAAATGTTAGTGATGATAAATTTTATCTTACAACAGGAAGAACAATAGTTCAATACAATAATTCAGCTCAAACAAATAAATCTGAAACATTAAATAAAAAATATCCTCAAGATGTTGTTCAAATCTCAATAGAAGATCAAGATAAAATAAAATCTGATAAAGTGATACTAAAATCAGCTTATGGGCAAACTACACCATTGCCTATTAAGTTTGTAAAAACATTGAAAAAAGGAACTTTATTTTGCACATTTCATCATAAAATATCTCATATAAATCATCTTTTTGGAGATGAGTGTGATGAGCTTGTGCAAACTGCTAGATTTAAAAGTGTTGAGGTTGTGATTGAGCAGGTCTAAAGGGAACTATTTTGAAGATAAAGCAGTTTCGTTTTTATCCTCAAATGGATATACCATAATTGAAAGAAATTTTTATGCCAAAAAGATAGGGGAGATAGATATAATAGCTTCTAAAAATAGTGTTTATCATTTTATTGAGATAAAAAGTGGTGAAACTTTTGAGGCGGTTTATAATATAACTCCTGCAAAATTATCAAAACTCAAAAGAAGTGTAGAGTATTATATTCAAATAAAAAAACTTAATGTTGATTATTGTATAGATGCTATCATATTTGCAGGGGAAGAGTTAGAGTATTTGGATAATATTACTTTGTAATCTGTTTCTTTATTGACTAAAATAGTATGTTTGATATTAGCATTTTTAGCAGCTAATATATCACTTTGATTGTCTCCTATTAAAATAGATGATTTTAGATCAATATTATATTTTGAAGCTAAATTTAAGATCATACCAGGCTTTGGTTTTCTACAATTACACTCTTTATTAATATCTGGGTGATGTGGGCAAAAAGCTATATCTGTGATAGTAATATTTTGTTCTAAAAATTTAGTTTTAACCCAATCCATCAGTTTAGTAAAATCATCTACACTATAATATCCTCTAGCAATTCCTGATTGATTTGTAACTATAAAAAGTTTATAACCTTGTTGTTGATAATATTTTAAAAGGGCAAATATATTTTTTTTAAACTTAAAATCTTTTTGTTTATAAACATAACCATAATCTTCATTAATTACTCCGTCACGATCTAAAAAAACTGCTTTAATTGGTGTTTTGATATGGGTATTCATTTCAACTTGAGCCAAACCATAACTAATTGGATTGCCAATATCTCTGTGGTAAATATTATTTAAAAATATATTAATTTTTCCTAAATAAGCGGGAATTATATCTAGTGAAAAATCAATATCTTTTTTATCTAATTGTTCCATAAAATTTATAATTGATGGTTCACAAATATAAACAGCACCATTTGCTAGATTTGATGGTGGATTTGGAACTTTTTCATAAAACTTTTGCACTATATTATTTTCATCTATTTCTACTATACCACAACTACTTGGATCATCACTTTTAAATAACATCATAGTTATTTCGCATTCTTTTGGTCTATTGTTATGTGTATTTATAAAAGTATTAAAATCACAAAATGATAGATTATCAGCATGAACTAACATAAAAGGTTCATTTTTAAAAAACTCTTTATTTGCTAAAACTGTTCCACCTGTATTTAAAAGCTCTTTTTCATAAACTAAAGTGATATTATTTTTGTATTTACTTGTTGTTACAAACTCTTTAACTTGATCTGCTAAATAGTGAGTGTTTATTAAAAACTCATTTATTCCTGCTTGTGTTAGATTTTCTAACCAATACTCTAAAAGTGGTTTTCCGTTTATAGGAACTAAACATTTTGGAATATTATTTGTAATAGGTCTTAATCTTGTGCCTTCTCCAGCAGATAGTAATAATGCTCTCATTAATGTAACTCTTTTAAAATTTCATCTTTTTTTATAGGTATATTTCCTACACGGCTTACTTGAATAGCAGATGCAATACTGCCTAAATATGCACTTTGCCAAATAGAAGCCCCTACACAAAGAGCCATAGAGCTAGAAGTTAAAAGAGAATCCCCTGCACCACTTACATCTTTTACTATATTACCAAGAGCTGTTATATTATCTGTTAAAAGATTTTCTTTTGTGCTATTATATATCATAACACCCTCAGCTCCTAAAGTGGTAAATATATATTTTGGATTTGATTTTTTTATTAGATTATCAGATAATACAACAAGCCCTGAATCAAAATCATTTAAAGAAAGTCTTATCTCTCTTTCTGTTGGAGTTACTAGTGTCATATCTTGAAATTTACTTATATCTCCAATTTGTGAAGAGCTTTGTGAATCTGCTACCATAAAGGTATTATATTGTTTGCCTAAAGATACAATAGAGTTGATTAAATTATTAGTCAAAACTCCATAACTAAAATCTGAAAATATAATCAAATCTATATCTTTGATATTATTTTTTATATTATTTAATATTTTAGTTTCTATATTTTTTTCAATACTATGTTGTTTTAGATGATTTACCCTCAAAAGTGTTTTACCATTTGCTCTAAATCTTTGTTTTAGTGTAGTTGGTCTAGTTGAGTCCTTAAATAAAGATAAATCAATATCAAGTTTTTCTAAGCCATTTTTTACATAATCAAAATTTTCATCTTCACCTAATACTGAGATAAATTGGACATTTGCTCCTAATGTTTTTGCATGACTAGCAACTATTGCGGCTCCACCTATAAATTTATCATTTAAAAGTGGAGATACTACAATAGTAGGATCTTCAGCACTCATTCCCAATGGTTCACAAGTGATATATTCATCTACAATCGTATCTCCAATAACTAAAATATTTAATTGAGAAAATCTATTTACAATATCTTTTAGATCATCAAAATCAATTTTATGTCTATTTAAAAACTGAATATTATGTGATATATTATGTGATAGATATTTATCATCTTTGAGTAGATCAAGTGAAGAGAAACCAATTTGACCTGAACTAAATATAAGCTTACCACCATAAGAGTTAAGTATATCAAGTTCAGGATTTTGCATAGTTTGATGTTCTTTCCCTTTTACTACAATATCAGGCTTTGTTTGTTTGATATAATCAACTGCTTCAGTATTAAGGATAAAGGCTTCATCTACATAACTTGTAGCTTTTATTGATTCTAATCTTGTTTGTTCATCTATCCCTTTATTTGATGTGAGTTTATCACTATTTACCCCAACGATTAGTTTATCGCCACTCTCCTTTGCAAATTTTAAAAGCCTTAAATGCCCTGGGTGTAAAATATTAAAATCACCATATACAAATACTGTTTTCATATTTGATCCAAATATTTTTTAAAAAGTTTAATAAATTTTTTCATATCTTTATAATCAATTTGCCCAATATTAGCAATTCTAAAAGTATTGAATTTTTCTACTTTACCAGGATATATAGTAAAGTCTTTTTTATAAAAATAATCATGCATATTATTAAAGTCTATTCCATTGGGTATAAAAATAGAGGTGATTATTTTAGAGTGATACCGATCATCTACTAAATATTTAAGATTATTTTTTTTCAAAAAATTTGTTAAAGTTTTCCAAGATTTACTATATCTTTTATATCTATTTTTTACACCCTCTTTTTTAGTTTCTATTATCGCTTGTTTTAGAGCATATAGAGTTTGAACTGGTGGAGTAAATCTCATTTGGTGAGATTTTATAAAACTTTCATATTGGGCAAAAAGATCTAAGTAAAAATTTCTAGGTTTTATATCTTCTAGTTTTTTGAGATATTTTTTATTTGCTATTACAAAGCCTATTCCTGCCATACCTTGTATATTTTTATTTGAACTTGCAAGTAGATAGTGAATATTTTGTTTTTTCATATCTATGGGTATTGCTACATAAGAACTCATTGCATCTACTATAAACTTTAAGTTATATTTTTTAGCAATTTGTCCTAAATCATCAAGATTATTAAGCAATCCTGTTGTAGTTTCATTGTGAATTACTGCTAAGTGTGATATATTATTATTCTCTTTTATAACCTTTTTTAGTTTTTTTAGATTAATTGGTTTAATAGGTGAAGATTTAAACTCTATATAGTTCATATCATAAGCATCTGCTATTTGACACATTCGTTTTCCATAAGCACCATTGTTTACTATCAATACTGTTTTATTATATGGCACTACTGAAGATATAACTGATTCAACTACTGCTGTTCCACTTCCACCAAAAAGTACAGTTGTATATTTCTTAGTGTTTGCAACTATTTTAGTAAGTTCTGCTGAAATATACTCCATCAAATCCCCAAACTCTTTTTCTCTTGGGCAAATATCTGGAACTACTTGAGCTAATTTTACACTATTGGTTGTAGTTGCAGGTCCAGGATTTAATAATACATTTCTTTTACCCTAATAAATCCATACCCAATTAGACAACAAGCCAAATTACTCTATAATTAGG
>CAJXII010000065.1 GCA_913054415.1 uncultured Arcobacter sp. | reverse complement strand
TAATTATAGAGTAATTTGGCTTGTTGTCTAATTGGGTATGGATTTATTAGGGTTATAAGCAAATTTTAACTATAATTCTTTTGAAAATAAATTATATGAAGAAAAGATTATGTTAAATATAAAGTCGTTAAGAGCTAGTTTACTAGCTACAACAGTATTGGCATTAGGATTTACTGGATGTGGGACAGCTATTAAATTAAGTGAGTTTCAACCTAGCAATATGCAAAAAGCGAAGCATATACCATCAAAAGAAAAGATGATGGATAATGGATTGCCTAAAGTTATTATTATGGATATAAGTGACAATGGTATCAAAGTTGCTCAAAATGCAAAATTGGGTAAAAGTATAGCAACCAATATAAATACAAATTTATCACAAGCTAAAAGTGTAAAATTAGTTAAAAGAGTTGATAATAGTAGTTATAATAAGATGTTAAAAAGTGAGATTAAAGCTGCTGAATTAGCTAAAGAAATAGGTGCAGATGTAGGTCAAGCTGATTATATTATCACAGGTCAATTAAGTAATGCTAGTTATGAACATAGTTTTCATGAAGGTTACTATTATTATGTTAAAACAAAAAATGGGGTAGTAAGAAGATATAGACCACCTTCAATTAGCTATAAAGCTTGTGCGGTTGGAAATGTAAAAGTTTTCAAATTACCAAGTTTAGATGAAGCAGATTCGTTTGAATTTAATGAATGTAGTAGCACATCTACTCAAGCAAGAAGTGCTAGAGAAGCTCAAACTAGAAATGATGGTTTAGTAAGAGAAGCTGGAGCTGAAGCAGCTGATACTGTTATGTATCCATTAAAAAACTTTTTTGCAAAAAAAGGTTATATCTATGAGATGAGAAAAGATGGTGATAAGATTATTGTTAAAACAACTCTAGGCACAACTTATGGAGCAAAAGAGGGTGATGAGGTTAATATTTATGAGATTGAAGATTTAACAAACTCTTTAACAGGGGAAACTAAACAAACAGAGACAATTATTGCTAAAGGAACAATATCAAATCAATTAAATAAAGATTTTAGTTGGGTTATTGTAGATGAAGTAAATGATGGTAAAGAGATTAAAGCTGGAGATTATATTAAGATACAATACAAAGAGGGATTTTTCTCTAAATTTAAAAAAGCTATAAAATAATATTATACAGGAGATAGATAGATGAATCTAATAAATAGACAGTTTTTATATATAGTTTTGATTTTTGCAACTATGATATTAAATACAGGATGTTTTTCTCATAAAAATAAAACAGTAAAATATCCAAATTGGTTTTATAATATCAAAAAAGATACAACAGTATTTTATTATGGTAGTGGTGAAGGTAGTTCAAAAAAAGAAGCTGTTACAAATGCACTAAATGAGATAGCATCAAAAGTTAGTGTATCTATCTCTTCAACATTTGATAGCACAACATCTATTACTACAACTAAAAATAGTAATGGTTATGTAAAAACTATCAATAAAAATGTTCAAAATAAAGTTAAAAAAATTGAATTTAGTAGCTATAAGGTGATTAAATTTCAACAACTTACTAAAAATAAATGTGTAGTATTTATAAGTGTCAATCGACTTACAAATGCTCAACTTATGTTAGATAAGATCAATACAAAAATAGATGAGTATAACAATATACTAAAACAAACAAATCTAAATATTGCATCTAAATTAAAACAATACATTAATGTATCAGATGAGATAACAAATAAAACACTACCTGATTGTTTTATAGCTAAAAGTTTATACAACGATGAGGATATATCTAAAAGTATCCAAAAATTATTGGATATAAAAACTAAAATTGATAATTTTAGAAATAGTATATCATTTAGTATAGTTTCAGATAATATCAAAGGTTATAAGGATGTTATTGCTGAGTTGTTATCACAAAAAAAGTTTGCTATAGTGCCATCAAATTCTACTATTACAATTAAGCTATCAGTAAAAGAGGATCAAGTAAAATCTATGGGCAACTATATTATCAAATCAAAAGTGATTATCACAGCGGTATCAAATGGTGATGTTATTGCTACAAAAGTATTGATTGTTGGTGCTAAGTCTATTGCTAATTATAATCAAGCAAAAGAGTTTACACTAAAAAGCTTAAAGATAAAATTGAACAAACAAAAAGTATTTAAAGAGATGCTTGGTATCTAAAAGGGGATAAAATGAAAAAAGTTGTATTAATATTTATAGCAGTTATTATATCAGTAGTATTTGTTGGATGTTCTAAAAATAATCCACCTGTTCAAAAACAAGAGGTGCATAAAATAGATAGTCAAGCAATTCGCACTAGAGCAAATGAAGCATATAAAGAGCTTAAATAAGAATATCTAAAAGCTAAAATAGCTTTTAGATACTAATCTATTAAAAGTGCTTTTACACCTGGTAATACTTTACCTTCAATCAATTCTAAACTAGCTCCACCACCAGTAGAGATAAATGTCATATCATCTTCATCGCCTGTTCTTCTTACAAGGTCAGCAGTATCTCCACCACCTACAACAGTAGTAGCATAAGTATTTGCAACAGCATGAGATAATTTAAAACTTCCTTTTGCAAATTTATCCATCTCATACACACCCATAGGACCATTCCATAAAATAGTATGAGCATCATCAAGTGCAAGTGAGAATAGTGTAGCAGAAGCAGGACCTATATCTAATCCCATCCAAGTTTTTGGTATCTCTTGAATTGGCACAGCTTTAGCAAAAGCTTCAGCATCAAATGCTTCAGCAGCAATCACATCTACAGGCAGATAAAATTTTACCCCTTTTGCTTTTGCTTCATCCATAATCTTCAATGCTTCAGGTATTAGTTCATCTTCAACCAAAGAGTTTCCTACTTCATACCCTAAAGCTTTTAAAAATGTAAATGCCATACCACCACCTATGATGATTTTATCTACTTTTGGCACTAGATTATATAGTGCTTGTAGTTTTCCACTTACTTTACTACCACCTACTATACTTACAAATGGTCGTTTTGGTTCTTTGATGATATGTGAGAAATATTTGATTTCTTTTGCTAGTAAAAATCCAGCTGCTTTATGCTCTATATCAAAATATTGAGCGATCCCTTCTACTGAAGCATGAGCTCTATGTGATACCCCAAAAGCATCATTGATATATATATCTGCCATAGAAGCTAGAGTTTTAGCTAGTTGTGGGTCATTTTTTGTTTCACCCTCTTCAAATCTCATATTTTCCAAAAACATAATTTCACCACATTGTAGATCTTTTGCCATAGCTAAAGTCTCATCACAAATAATACTTGGAGCTAATTTAATATCCATTTTAAGTAGTGTTTTCAGTCTTTGTTTTACAGGTCTTAGACTAAATTTTTTCTCAAATCCATTTTTTGGTCGTCCAAAATGACTAGCTATGATAACAGCACAATCTTGATCGATACAGTATCGTATAGTATTCAAAGCACTTTTTATTCTTCTATCATCTGTGATGTTTTGGTATTCATCAACAGGGACATTAAAATCACATCTTAGAAAAACTTTTTTACTAGCTATATCTATGTTGTTTATCTCTTGTAGATTCATTATTACTCCTACTAATATTTATTGTAATTATAACTTATTTGAACTTAATAAATTGATAATTATTTAAAAATAGTTTTATTTCAAAATAAATAAAGCAAAATTTAGCTATAATGATTGTTCAAAATAAAGGCGTGCCTAGAAAAGGGCATCAACAAGGGAAAGTAAAGATGAAATTTGAAGATATTGAAATTGGTGAAGATGAAAACTTCGCGGCAATGTTCGAGGCTAGTGAACAAAAAACACAAAACAACACAATCGTAGAGGGTGTAATAGCTGCAATTAATGCAGATGATGTTTTAGTAGATGTTGGACAAAAAAGTGAAGGTAAATTACATATATCAGAAATTACAGTAAATGGTGAAGTTAAGTATTCAGCTGGAGATAAGATAAAAGTTATGCTTGTAAGCAATAGAGGTGAAAGACCTACTATATCTTATAAAAAAGTTTTACAACAAGAAAAATTTGAGAACTTTGTAAAAGAACACGGTGAAAATCCTGAAAACTTAATAGTAGAGGGAACAGTAGTAAGTGTTAAAAATAGAGCAGGTTTTGTTGTAGAAGATAGCGAAGGTTTAGAATATTTTATGCCTATGGCACAAGGATTTTTAAAAGCAATAGGTGCAGTTGGTAAGAAGATTAAAGCAGTTGTATTATCTGTAAAACCAGAAACTTCTAGTATTGTGATTTCAAGAAGAAAACTAATTGAAGATTATCAAAAAAATAAAGAGGAAACTATAGCTAAACTTATGGAAAACAATGAGCCAAAAGTTGGAGTTATTAAAAAAATCACATCTTACGGTATGTTTGTAGACATCGGTGGAGTTGATGGGCTAGTTAATTACAATGAGATTAGTTATAAAGGTCCTGTTAATCCATCAAAATATTATAATGAAGGTGATGAAGTAGTTGTTGTGATTAAAGATTACAATAAAGAAAAAGGTCATTTATCATTATCTATCAAAGCTGCACAATCAAATCCTTGGGAAGAGATGAGAGGTGAGTTAGAAGTTGGAGATACTATTACTGTAACTGTATCAAACTTTGAATCTTACGGTGCATTTGTAGATTTAGGAAATGATATAGAAGGATTACTTCATATATCTGAAATATCTTGGAACAAAAATGTAAAATCTCCAAAAGATTATCTAAATATTGGTGATGAGATCAATGTTGAAGTGATAGATTTAGATTGTGATAAAAGAAAATTAAGAGTAAGTTTAAAAAATCTTCAAGAGAAACCATTTAATCAATTTATCAAAGAGCACAAAGTAGGAGATGTAGTTAAAGGAACTGTTGCTACATTGACAGATTTTGGTGCATTTATCAACCTTGGTGCAGTAGATGGATTATTGCATAATGAGGAAGCAAGTTGGGACAACAAAGTAAAATGTAAAGAGTTGTTTAAAAAAGGTGATGAGGTTGAAGCTAAAATTATCAAAATAGATAAAGAGAAAGAAAATATCTCATTAAGCTTAAAATCATTTACTGATTCACCAGCAGATATATTTGCAAAAGAACACAAAAACGGAGATATTATTACTGCACCAATCAAAGATATTAAAGATTTTGGTGTATTTGTAAAACTAAATGATAATCTTGATGGATTGATCAGAAAAGAGGATCTATTAAAACAAACAGAAGAGGATGAACCACTAAAAATAGGTGATGATATAGAATCTGTTGTAGTAAATATTGATAGACAAAAAAATAGAGTTAGATTATCTTGTAGAAGACTTGAAAGTCAAAAACAAAGAGATGCTTTAAGTGCAGTAAATGATGATACATCTATGACTTTAGGTGATGCATTAGCTGGACAATTAAAAAAATAGATATAGGATAAAATATAATGAATAAACCTACTATTGTAGTATGTGACCATATCCACGAAAGTGGATTGGAAATTTTAAAAAATAGTGAAGATATAAATTATGTATATGCTGCTAATATAGATAAAACTGCACTTTTAGATGTGATAAAAGATGCAACTGTAGCGATAACTAGAAGTTCAACAGATGTAGATGCTAAATTTTTAGCAGCAGCACAAAATCTAAAAGCAGTAGTTCGTGCTGGTGTTGGATATGATAATGTAGATATGGATGGTTGTAGCAAACAAGGTATTATTGCTATGAATGTTCCAACTGCAAATACTATAGCTGCTACAGAACTTACAATGACACATATGCTTTCTTGTATGAGAAAGATGCCTTATGCTCATGCACAACTTAAAGATCAAAGAATTTGGAAAAGAGAAGATTGGTATGGTCAAGAGCTTTATGGTAAAAAATTAGGTGTTATTGGGTTTGGAAATATTGGACATAGAGTTGCACTAAGAGCAAAATCTTTTGAGATGGATGTGATCACTTATGACCCATATATCGATTCCTCAAAAGCTACAGATCTAGGTGTTACATATACTACAAATTTTGATGATATTTTAGCATGTGATATAATTACTATCCATACTCCAAAAAATAGTGAAACTATAGATATGATAGATACTAATGAGATCGCTAAGATGAAAGATGGTGTTATTTTAATCAACTGTGCAAGGGGTGGATTATACAATGAAGATGCACTTTATGATGGATTAAAATCTGGTAAAATTGCTATGGCAGGGATCGATGTATTCAACAAAGAACCAGCAATAGACAACAAACTACTAGATCTGCCAAATATTATAGTAACAGCACATCTTGGAGCAAATACAGTAGAATCTCAATACAAAATAGCAACACAAGCTGCAAATAATGCACTTGAAGCTGCAAGAGGTATAGGTTATCCACATGCTTTAAATCTTCCAATAGATGAGACCAAAATTCCATCATTTGTAAAACCATATTTAGAACTTACTCAAAAGATGGCATTTGTAATATCTCAAATGGATAAACAAGCTATCAAATCTATTGAGATAGAAGCTGAGGGAGATATAGCTAATTATTGTGAAAGTTTATCAACTTTTGCTATTGTGGGAGCATTGACTAGATCGTTAGGTGATGAAAATATCAACTATGTAAATGCAACTTTTATAGCAAATGAGAGAGATATAAAAATAAAAACAAAAGTATCTTCAAATATAAGTGGATACAAAAATATGGTATCTGTAAAAGTAACTACACAAAATAGTGTAAATAGATTAAGTGGAACTATTTTTAATGAAGATGTTCAAAGAATAATAGCTATTAACGATTTTGCTATGGATATAGAACCAAAAGGTCAAATGATATTATTTACAAATTCAGATGTTCCAGGTGTGATAGGATCTGTTGGTAAAATATTGGGTGACAATGGTATAAATATATCTGATTTTAGACTTGGTAGAAAAAAAGATGAAGCATTGGCAGTTATTATTGTAGATAACAATGTCTCAAAAGATATTATAGCAAAACTTGAAGATTTAGAAGCAGCAAAAACAGTTTGCTTTGTGAAGATATAAGGAGAAGATATGGCACTTGGTATGAGTGATTTAAAAAAAGGTTTAAAAATAGAAGTTGATGGTATTCCATATAAAGTTACAGAATATGCACATGTAAAACCTGGTAAAGGTGCTGCATTTGTAAGATGTAAAATCAGAAACTTTTTAAACGGTAAAACAATAGAAAAAACTTTTCATGCTGGAGATAAATTTGAGTCTCCAGATTTAGAGCAAAAAACTATGCAATTTTTGTATGATGATGGTGAGATGTTACAATTTATGGATGTAAATACTTATGATCAAATTGGATTAACTTACGAGCAAGTAGGTGATACAGCAAAATGGATCATAGATGGTATGAATGTTGATATGATGTTTTATAAAGGTGAAGCTATTACAGTTGAACCACCTATGACAGTTGAGCTTAAAATTGTAGAAACTCCACCAAACTTCAAAGGGGATTCTCAAGGTGGTAAAAAACCAGCTACTTTAGAATCTGGTGCAGTTGTGCAGATACCATTTCATATCTTAGAGGGTGAAGTTATTAAATGTGATACTAGAACAGGTGAATATCTGGAAAAAGTAAAATAGGTCTTAGGAAAAAATCGTGCATAAAGAACCAATGACAAGTGCTGGATATGATAAATTAACAGCACTTTTAAATGATATGAAGTTAGTTCAACGACCAAAAATTATAAAAGCGGTTGATGAAGCAAGACAATTAGGTGATCTAAAAGAGAATGCTGAATATCATGCTGCAAAAGAGGATCAAGCTAATATTGAGAAAAAAATAGCAGAAGTTGAAGATATGGTTACTCGTGCAGTAATTGTAGATCCTGCTTCATTGGCTCATACTAAAGTTAGTTTTGGATCAACTGTTACTATTATAGATACTAAAACTGATGAAGAGATAACTTATACAATAGGTAGTAGTTTAGACAGCGATCCAGATAAAGGTATTATCTCGTTTAACTCTCCACTTGCAAAACAACTTTTAGGTAAAGAAGAGGGTGATGAATTTACAGCTAATTTACCTGGAGGCACTAGAGAATTTGAGGTTGATAATATAGAGTATCAACCTTTTTAATTCTTTTTTCTCTCAAATTAAAATTTACAATTTTTATTAAAATCTTCCATAGTAATATCTAGCTTTTTACATTTTCTAGCTAGTTTTGGTTGAAGTGTGGTAAATAACATATCTCTATTGACTTTTGTTGCAAAAGGTCCTATATAGATATGGGTTTTACCTATCTTATCTTTACATATTGATAGATTTGCATGTATGGCTTTGGCATCTTTTATAAATGTTTTATATTTTTGGATACTAAGTGTAGGCATAGTAATAAAACTTTTTAGAATTTTTTTCGTAGGTTTTTTATTGTTAGTTTTAGTTAATGATTCCTCTTTATTGTGTGAAGCAAATTCTTCAAGTTGTTTATTCTTTTCTTTTATAAGTTTTTGTTGTTCCTGTTTTTTTAATTTTTCAGTTTTATCATCTTCTATAATCTCATATTTTGTCAAAAGTGCTAATTTTTTATTTAATCTTCTTACATTTATTTGAGATATATTAAATTTGATATTGCTCTTTTTGTAATTTGATTTAATA
>CAJXII010000064.1 GCA_913054415.1 uncultured Arcobacter sp. | reverse complement strand
AAAATAAATATTTAATAAAGCAATATTTCTATAAAATACGAAAATTACAATTTTTAAGTTGCTATTTTAGTAAGGAGTAAATATTGGAAATAAATTTAGTTGATGAAGCCTTTAAATTTATGGCTTTGGGTATGGGGGTTGTGTTTGCATTCCTTGTAATAATGATATTTATGCTAAAACTTCAAACAGTTTTAATAAATAAATTTTTTAAAGATGAATCGAAAAATAAAATTCCTTCAAAACAATGGCAACCAAAACCAACTGACAATAAAAATCTTGTTGCTGCAATCACTGCTGCAATTATACATCATAATATAGAAACAAACAATAAAGGTTAATAATGAGTAAAAAGTTTATTGATATAATGGATACCACTTTTAGGGATGGATTTCAATCTGTCTTTGGTGGTCGTGTTTTAATGGATGATTTTTTACCTGCAGTAAGTGCAGCAAAAGAAGCAGGTATTACACATTTTGAATTTGGTGGAGGTGCTAGATTTCAATCTTTGTATTTTCATCTTCAAGAAGATGCATTTGAGATGATGGATAAGTTTAGATCTATTGTTGGTAGCGAAGCAAATCTGCAAACTTTATCAAGAGGTATCAATACAGTGATGTTAGATACAGGAAGTCGTGAGCTTATAGATCTACATGCAAAACTATTTGCACAGCATGGAACTACAACTATTAGAAATTTTGATGCTCTAAATGATATGGATAATTTAAAGTTTTCAGCTCAATGTATAAAAAAATATGGATTAAATCATGAAGCGGTTATTACTATGATGGATCTTCCTGTTGGTTGTGCAGGTGCTCATGATGTAGCTTTTTATGAAAGAAAATTAAGAAAACTTTTGGATAGTGGATTACCTTTTGATTCTATATGTTTTAAAGATGCAAGTGGAACAGCAAATCCAAATAAAGTTTATGAAACAATTAAAATGGCAAGAAAACTTTTAGGTGATGATATTCATCTAAGACTTCATACTCATGAAACAGCTGGTGTTAGTGTATCTTCTTATTTGGCAGCACTAGAAGCTGGTGTAGATGGTATTGACCTTGCTGCAGCTCCTGTAAGTGGTGGGACAAGTCAACCAGATATTTTAACTATGCTTCATGCTACAAAAGGTAGTAAATATGATCTAGGTGGATTAGATGTTGAAAAGATATTAACCTATGAAGAGGTTCTGCAAGATTGTTTAAGTGATTATGTTATTCATCCTGAAGCTACATCAGTATCTCCTTTAATTCCATTTTCACCAATGCCAGGTGGTGCATTGACTGTTAATACTGAGATGATGAGAGAAGATCATACATTTGATAAATTTCCTCAAGTGATAAAAGCTATGAGAGAGGTAGTTAAAAAAGGTGGATTTGGAACATCAGTAACTCCTGTATCTCAGTTTTATTGGCAACAAGCTTATGCAAATGTAATGTTTGGAGAGTGGAAAAAAATAACTCCTGGTTATGGTAAGATGGTTTTGGGATATTTTGGTAAAACTCCTGTAAAACCTGATGAAGAGATTATTAAATTAGCAAGTGAACAGTTAAAATTAGAACCAACAACAAAAAATCCTTTAGATATAGCGGATGAAGATTTAACTAAATCTGTTGGTGTTTGGAAAGAAAGATTAGAGCTTGAAAATTTAGCTCCAAGTGAAGAGAATATTTTTATTGCTGCAGCTTGTGGAGAAAAAGGTATAACATTTTTAAAAGGTGAAGCTCCTTTAGATGTAGTTAAAAAAAGTGATATAAAAAATATAGATGATAATAAGAGAGGTGAAACAGTAATGGCAGATGGTAATTATACAGTAGTAGTAGATGGACAAAAATTTAGTGTGCAAGTAGCTCAAGGTAATGCTGATATTCAAGTAGTTCCTACACAAGAAGTTTCTGAAAAACCAAAAGAGGTAGAGCAACCAGTTGTTTGTGATACTCCTTCTGGTGCTGGAACAGAGATTGGTGCTAGTGTTAATGGAAATGTTTGGAAAATTTTAGTTGGTGTTGGAGATAAAGTTGAAAAAGGTCAAGTTGTCGCTATTCTTGAAGCTATGAAGATGGAGATAGATATTGAAGCAACTTGTGCTGGAACTATTAGTGCAATACCGGTTAAACCAAATGATGTTGTAGAAGAGGGTCAAACTATAGTTGTAATTGGCTAAATTAGTATTTTGGAGAAACAAATGAATAAAAAACTTATCTCTTTTGTCTTGTTATTGCTTATAACTTTATTTAGCACAAATTGTTTTGCTAATGAAGAACATACAGGGCATAAAGAGTATCAATCAAAAACATTAACTCAACTAGCAAAATCTTTTTTTGAAACAACGGGTATCAATGCTTTAGTCAATCCAAAAGATGGAATAATGACATCAGAACCGAATCCAAAAGATGCTAGACCTATGACTCATTTTGAGCAATCTTGGGGTAGAATTATAATGTTTGCAATAGTATTTTTACTATTTTATTTAGCTATTGCTAAAGGGTTTGAACCATTATTATTACTACCTATTGCTTTTGGTGGTTTGTTGGCAAATATACCTTTAGCTCATATGGCAGGTCCTCATGGTATGCTAGGGATCATATATAATATGGGTATAGCAAATGAATTTTTCCCACTTCTTATATTTATGGGAGTAGGGGCTATGACAGATTTTGGACCACTATTGGCAAATCCTAAAACTGCATTACTTGGTGGTGCTGCTCAATTTGGTATCTTTGGGTCTCTTGTAGGTGCTGTTATGTTAGGTTTTGATCTTCAAACTGCTAGTGCGATATCAATTATAGGTGGTGCTGATGGTCCTACATCAATTTTTATAGCTCATAGACTAGCTCCTGAGATGTTAGGAACTATTGCGGTTGCTGCTTATAGTTATATGGCACTTGTTCCTGTTATTCAACCTCCTATTATGAAAGCTTTAACAACTCAAGAGGAGAGAAAAATAAAAATGCCACCACTTAGAAAAGTGCATAGATTGGAAAAATTGTTTTTACCAATTTTAATTTTAATGATGGCAGTTTTATTACTACCTGAATCTACACCACTAATAGGTGCATTTGCTTTTGGTAATTTTGCAAAAGAGAGTGGAGTTGTAGAGAGATTGAATGATACCATGCAAAATGCACTTATTAATACAGTTACAATCTTTTTAGGACTAGGGGTTGGTTCTAAACTTGCTGCTGATAAGTTTTTGGTATTAGATTCGCTTGGTATTATGGTGATTGGTCTTTTGGCATTTGCGGCTGGAACAGCAGCTGGAGTATTAATGGCTAAATTAATGAACAAATTAAGTCCAAAAGATAAACAGATCAATCCATTAATAGGTGCAGCTGGAGTTAGTGCAGTGCCAATGGCTGCTAGAGTTGTAAGTAAAGTTGGTCAAGAGTATGATAAATCAAATATTTTATTGATGCATGCTATGGGTCCAAATGTTGCAGGTGTAATAGGTTCTGCTGTTGCAGCTGGTGTATTATTATCAATATTCAAATAAAAATTAGGAAAATAAAAAATGTCAGAAATTAGAAATTCTATCAAATTAGAAAATATAGGAAAAATCTATAGAAACCTTGATATAGATACTTTAATAGATCATGCAGTTGAGAATGAAGGTGCAAAAATATCTTCAAGTGGTGCTTTAATGATAGATACAGGTATTTTTACAGGTAGAAGTCCAAAAGATAAATATTTTGTAAATGCAGATCCATCAAATAAATATATCTCGTGGGGTGATATTAACCAACCTATTAATAAAGAGGTTTATGATAAGTTAAAAACTATATCAAACAATCAACTAAATGGAAAAGATTTATATGTAACTGATGTATTTAGTGGTTCTAGTTTAGAAAGTAGAAAATCTATAAGAATTATCACAGAGATTGCTTGGCAAGCACATTTTGTTCAAAATATGTTTATTGTCCCAACAGCAAAAGAGTTAGAGGATTTTGAACCTGATTTTACACTTTATAATGCTTGTAAAACTACAAATCCTAATTTCAAAGATGATAATCTACATTCAGAAGTTTTTGTAGCTTTCAATATTGAAGAAAATGAAGCGGTTATTGGTGGAACATGGTATGCAGGAGAGATTAAAAAAGGTATCTTCTCAATGATGAACTATTGGCTTCCTCTTGATGGTAAAATGGCAATGCATTGTTCAGCAAATGTTGGAAAAGATGGAGATACTGCACTATTTTTTGGATTAAGTGGAACAGGAAAAACTACACTATCTACAGATCCAAATAGAGCATTAATCGGTGATGATGAACATGGTTGGGATGACAATGGAGTATTTAACTTTGAAGGTGGTTGTTATGCTAAAGTTATCAATCTTGATCCATCTAGTGAGCCAGAGATATTTGCAGCAATTAAAAAAGGTGCTATTTTAGAAAATGTAGTAGCAAATGAAAATGGAGAGGTTGATTATAGTGATGGAAGTAAAACAGAAAATACTAGAGTTTCATATCCTATAAATCATATTGAAAATATTCAACCAAATTCACAAGCGGGACATCCTAAAAATATTATCTTTTTAAGTGCAGATGCTTATGGAGTATTACCTCCTGTATCTAAACTTACAAAAGAACAAGCTATGTATTATTTCTTAAGTGGTTATACTGCAAAAGTAGCAGGAACAGAAAGAGGTATTAAAGAACCAACTGCAACATTTAGTGCTTGTTTTGGTGAAGCATTTTTGCCTCTACACCCAACAGATTATGCTAAACTTTTAGGTGAAAAGATTGATCAGCACAATGTAAATGTTTATCTTGTAAATACAGGTTGGACAGGTGGTGCTTATGGCACAGGAAGTAGGATGACGATTAAAAATACTAGAGCTTGTATCAATGGTATTTTAGATGGAAATATTGAAGATAGTGAATTTGAAACTACTCCTATTTTTAATCTATCTATCCCAAAAACTTTAAAAGGTGTTGATACAGAAGTATTAAACCCTAGAAATACTTGGGAAAACAAAGAAGCTTATGATGAAGCAGCTAAAAACTTAGCATCTATGTATATAGAAAACTTTAAAAAATATCTTACAGATGATAGTGACTTTGATTTTACATCTGCAGGACCTGCATTATAATATAAACTAATCTAACTAAACTTTTATAGTTTAGTTAGTATTTAGTCTTTTTATTTGTTAGCTATAATTTTAGCTAAGTATATTAAATTCTTACTCCAATTTGGATCTAAAGCACTAATTTTTACCACTTTTATATTTAGTTCATTTGATATCTGTTTTGCTATTTTTGATGAAAATAAAGGTGAAACTATGATAGCTTTGATATGATTTACTCTAGCAAGATCTATTAGTTTGATAATTTGTCTTGGTTTTGGATTTTTACCCTCTATTTGTATAGGTAATTGTTTAAGATGGTATTGTTTAGCAAAATATCCAAAAGATGGATGAAAAACCATAAATGTTGAGTTTGTTGGTATATCTTTGAGTATTTGTTTGATTTGTTGATTTGTTGATTTTATTTTAGCAATAAATTTTTTATAGTTTTTCTCATACTCTTTTTTATGTTGTTTGTCTTTTAAAATAAGTGTATCTAAAATATCTTTGGCTATGATTTGAATATTATCCAAAGATGTCCAAATATGTGGATCTAATCCTTTATGATGTTGCTCTACCATAGATATTTTATTAATATGTTTTGATAAATCAATAATAAGCATTTTATGGTTTATATCTTGAAATTTGTTTAACCAAACTTGCTCAAACTCTACACCTATACTAAAATAAATATCTGCTTTGGATATATCTTTCATCTGAGATGGTTTTGGTTCATAACTATGTGGTTCATGACCTGGTTTGACCATCAATGATATATTTACCAAATCTTTTGCTATTGCTTGAACAAAACTCACCTCTGGTTGTATAGAAACTACAATATTTAATCTTGCATACAAGCTACTTGTAAATATAAAACTAAATAATAAAAATTTAAAAATTCTCATAAAATCCCCTTTTGTGGGATAATATATCAGTTTTACTTAAAATATTATTATATTTTTCCACTATTTCAGTAAAATATTCTAAAGTTATGATATAATCAGTTCAATTATTACCTTATCTGAATATTTTACATAAATTAGCAGGTTAGAGTTTTAATGAATACACAAAAGAAAAGAGAGAAATATGCAAATTTATGTTGGAAATATGAATTATAGAACTAGTGAAGATGAGATTAATAATCTATTCTCACAATATGGTGAGGTATCAAGTGTAAAACTTATATCAGATAGAGAAACAGGAAGAGCAAAAGGTTTTGGTTTTGTTACTATGGAGAATGATGCTGAAGCAAAAAAAGCTATAGAAGAATTAAATGAAAAAGAATTTGAAGGTAGAACTTTAAGAATAAATGAAGCAAAACCTAGAGAAGAACGACCAAGAAGAGAATTTAATAGATATTAATTTGATGCTATAAAATAGATATAATTTTTTTATTTTGTTTTATTGATATTTCTTTTATCATAAACAAGACTAAAATTATTATATCCCTTATCGTGCCAGTAGTGTAATCTATAATGGTGCAAAATAGCTATTTCATTAGCTATATAAAGTCCTAAACCAAGACCTTGGGAATTTTTAGTTTCTTGTGAAAATGGTTGAGTATAATATTCTAAATCCTTAGATAATTTATCCCCTTTAGTTTTAAAAACAATTTGATTATCCAAAATCTTAATATATATATGATGATCTGTAGCATATTTGTAGCCATTGGTTAAAAGATTTTTAAGTAGGATTACAAATAATGGGCGATTTACTACAATATTTGGATTTTTGGTATTGTTAATAATCTTTACTTCTGATATATCGGTATTAGCTATTAACTCTTGTAGAAGTTGTAGAATATTGATAGATTCTTTTTGAAAATTTAAAAAATCAGTTTTTAGTTTTTCAATATTTGCCAATTCATTAATAGTATCATTCATAAGATTTAGATTTTTTATAAGCAACTCTTTGTCTTGAGTTTGTTTGGTTTCTATCATATTGATTAGAAAAAGATTTTTTGTAATAGGTGTTTTTAGCTCATGCATAATATTTCGCATAAATAGATTTTTGGAGTTTATCAAAAGATTTATATTGGTAATAGCTTGATTAAAACTGTCGCTTATTTGTCCTATCTCATCTTTTGATTTTATATCTATATGGACACTAAAATCACCTTTGCTAAACTGTTGGATTGAGTTGTTTAGCTCTTTTAGTGGTTTGAGTTTTTTTCTAAATAATATATAAAGCAAAAGTGTCATCAATAAAACAAATACAAAAGCAATTGCTATAAATAATATATTTGACCTAATATATACCTTATCTAAAAACATCATATTTAGACCAAATCTTTGTATATAGATGTAGTATTTATCATCAAGATTAAAAACTCTTAGTCGTATATTTATATACTCTTTTTGATAAATTGTGATTGCTTGATTTAAGATTTTTAATTTTAGATCACTATTATCAATATACTTAATATCTAACTTTTTTTCTAAATCATCTATAATCTTTGGGGTAAAATTATGATAAGATAAGACACTTTTAGTGATAATCTCATATCTTTGGTGCTGTATCATTTGATGTTTTTGTTGATCTAGTTTGATAAATATTCCAAATGCCAAACATATAAATATAATAGCGATAGAAAAGATAATATTGATAAATGTAGATATTGATATATTTTTCATATTGAGTTAGTTTTTATTTGTCAATCTGTCTAATCTCTTTTTTAATTCACCCTTTTCAAATGGATCATCCATAGTTATAGTGCCGTCTGGTAGTTGAAAATATATTACACCATTTTTGCTATAACTATTTGGTATCCCATTTTCTAAGCTTTTTCTTTGTGCTTGTCGAACTGCATTGTTTCCGATCTTTTGAATCATATTTTTATCTATCGTAATCATTTCATATCTCCTAAAAAATCATTATATTTATCATCATCTAAAATCTCATCATCATTTGCAATCTCTTCAAATATCTCATTTGAATTATAATAGAAACTCCAACTATCCACCATATCCTTATAAACTTCATAAAATAACTTTTTACTTCTATAATATCGCCTTATTATATCATCTTTTGGGATATGATGACCACCATTTAAAACTCTATTTTTTACTCTGCTTATATTAGAATCTGGATTTTCTAAAAAAAGATATATCAATACAACTTGATATTGTAACTCTTTTGCTATCTCATCTGCATTTATAAAATATAAGTTATTAACAGTAGAAAAACTTTTAGCAAAAGTTGTTTTACCGCTTCCATTTGCTCCTGATATTACATAAAGTGTTTGCATGTCCTACTTCACCCCTATAGCAAAATCTGGCACACTAGTAGGGATCATAGTCGTATGTCCAAGAGTATTAAGCTTTAAGATAGCTTCACTATTAGCTAAGAGTGAAGATGTAAGAACCAATAATGATAATATTATTAAATTTAATATTTCTATTATTGCTTTCATTTTATTTTTACTCATTTCCCAACCTTTTCAATATAGAATCAATACTACTAATATCTATTTTGGAAAATCCAAACCATTTTTTACCAAGATCTTTCAAACTAGCACCTATTAGATATACTTCTTTGTTATCTAATATCAAAAATCTATCATGTGAATCTTTAAAAGTTTTTACTACAATATTATTGTATTGAGCATTATATTTGTTTATATCTAATTTT
>CAJXII010000063.1 GCA_913054415.1 uncultured Arcobacter sp. | reverse complement strand
ATTTAGGAATATAAATATTCTTGAAATTGGTTATTTTTTCTGGGGACATTATAGTGATATATTCCAAGATTCTTTATCACTATCTATAAATACACAATTTGCACCTTGATAGATAACAGCATTTACAGAACCTATAAAAGTAAAAGTAGAAGCTAATACATCATCATCTTTTCCAATTCAAAGATAAAGTCATCTGGGAATTTATCTGGATTATTTCTAACAGCCTCATTAACTCTTTTTGTTTCAACACCATAAAGCTCAGCAAGATCTCTATCTAACATTACCTGCATACCCCTAATGGTATATATTCTATCTTCAATATTGTCTTGAATAATTAGCTCTGTATTCATAATATCCTCCATAAATGTGAAATATTATAAATTATACACCAAAAATAAAAATATCTTAAAAAGTATTGCAAATTGCAATATTATTTTAACTTCTGATCTTTTGGGTGCGGGGTTTTAACCCTGCCTTATTGGGAGTTTAAATTGCTAGTCACTCTTAGATTTAAGTATTAAAGTCAATCTAACCTTTAGCAGGGTTAAAACCCCGCACCCAAGAAACACACAGCAATTCAAAATTCAAAATTCATCATTCAAAATTAAAAATTAACACCCCTGCCTCTTCTTCATACTAGTAAACACAACATAAAAAACCAAAAACAACACCCCAAATCCAATCAAAGCAATCAACGGCATAAAACTATCATCGCCCATATTCAAAATACTATTATGCATCAACATCCCAATACCAGAAAACATCACTTGAAGTAGTATCAAAAACCATACAGTTCGTTTAGTACCATTTATTAGCTTCCCATCTTCATCTTTGTTTCCAATAGCTCTTACTAATATATGATGAATATGCGTCTTATCTGGGCTAAAAGGAGATCTACCTCTCCTTACTCTTCGTATCATCACTATTAGAGTATCTAGTATAGGCACAGCAGCGATATACAGCACCACCACAGGATGAATATATTCCACACTCAGCACAGCGAGGATAGACACGACAAAACCCAAACTAAGAGAACCACTATCTCCCATAAATACTTTTGCCGGATTATAATTTAGCACCATAAACCCAAGCAAACTAGCAATAGTAAACAAAGACAACACAAGCATCAGATCATTTGAATATGCATATCCTATATATCCAAAAAACCCAACAATCACAATAGTAACCGACCCAGCAAGTCCATCTAGCCCATCTATAAGATTTAGAGCATTTGTAAAGCCAGCCAATGCAAACATAGTAAAAGGCAATGCAAACCACATCAACTCAATATCAAATCCAAACCACACACCCAAACTATCTATACAAATACCATACCACCACAATAATAACACAGCAGCAAATATCACTAAAAACTTAGCTTTTGGAGGAGTATCGTATATATCATCTAATACACCAATACCAAATACCATCATCACACTTGCATAGACATACCAGTAGTGAATGAACATAGTCATATCGTAGATCATCACAGATACAAACAAAGCGATCACAAATCCAATACCAGCCCCACGAGGAATAATACTACAGTGAGAACTCCTCTCATTTGGAATATCTATTAGACCCAATTGGTATGAGTATTTTATTAATAACTTAATAAGTGTAAATGATAGTATTGTTGTGATTAGTAGGTGTATTATCATTTAATTATCCTTTATCTGCTTTACTGCTGACTCAACAGTAAATTTATCATTTAATAAGCATTTAGCATTACTTATCATTTTATCTCTATATACACTATCCAATAACTTCACAGCATTGTCGTACAATGCATCATCTTCACCATTTACACTTATTAGTCCTGCTTGATATTCATCTACTATATCTTTTAGATCATTACCTAGATTTATACTTCCAAGTATTGGTAATCCTTCTGTTAAATAACCCAAAAGTTTTCCTGGAAAATTATGTGTTTTATGGTATTTATTTAAAGTAAACAATCCAACATCAAACTCTGTTAACATTATTTTAAATTCTTCTTGATTTACAGATGGTAATAATGTAATATTTAAAATATTATCTTTTTTAATTGTCTCTTTAATTAATTCTACTTCATCACCAGCACCTACAAATACAAAATGAACTTCATCATATTTTTGCATTCTCTTAGCCAACCTTACAAGATTTAACATATCTTGAGCATGACCCATATTACCACCATAAAAAAATACTATCTTGTCTTCAAGATCTAATTGTTTCTTATACTTATTGCTAGCTGCACTTACATTATCATTAGTATTTGTCCAGTTATATAATACTTCACACTTTTTATCTGTTTTATAATAATCTTGAAACCATTCCAAATTCTTATTTGACATTAGTCCAATAGTATCAGCAGCTTTATAATTCACTTTTTCAAAATATTTAAAATATTTTGTAATTATAGATGTTTCTTTTAGCATACCATTATCAATAGCCCACTGAGGAAATAAATCTCTTAAAATAAGATAACTTTTTATATTCCATAATTTTTTTAGCTTATTTACCAATGATCCAAAAAATATACTAGGTGAATAATACACAATTAAATCATGTGGATTATTTCTAAAAAATTCATTACTATTATTCCAAGCATTATATGAAAGCATTGTTTCATTGATAGCTCGTTTTATTTTATTTACATTTTTTATTTCACCAGATTTAAAATATACGATTTGAACATCATCAAGATATTTTATCTCATATTTTGTCTTTAGCTTTGGATCTGGAGTTACTACTGTAACTTCATATCCTTGATTAATATATTCACATGCTAATTCATGCATCATCTTAGCAGCTACTTTAATACTGTATGGCATATAATCATCAACTATTAAACAAATTTTCATATTTATTTCTTCCAAACAACTCTATTAACATAATCAGTATAACTCAATATAATTCTCAATACTTTATCCGATACATTTGGCATACTATAATCAGCAACTTCCCTTAGTGTATCTTTCTCTTGTGATTCAAGTATTTTAAGCCCTTGCATAATTCGTTCTTTTTCAAGTCCTACCATCATAACACTTGCTTCTTCCATTGCTTCTGGTCGTTCATGTGCTTGTCTTATATTTAATGCTCTAAACTTCATAATAGATGATTCTTCACTTATTGTTCCACTATCGCTTAATACTACAAAAGAATCTAATTGAAGTTTATTGTAGTCATTGTAGCCCATTGGTTTCATTAGCTGTACAAGAGGATGAAATTCAACTTCATTAGCTTCTATTTTGTTTCTAGTTCTAGGATGTGTTGAAACTATCACAGGCATATTATAAACTTCTGCAATTTCATTCAAGGTATCTACTAGATCACTAAAATTTTGATCACTTCCTATATTTTCTTCTCTATGAGCAGATACTACAAAATATTTTTCTTTTTCAAGATTTAACTCTTTTAAAATATTTGATTTCTTTATATCTTCTATTTTAGAATTTACCACTTCATATATTGGACTACCTGTCTTTATAATTCTATCAGCAGGTAAACCTTCTCTTAGTAAATATTCTCTAGCTATATCACTATATGTCATATTTATATCAGCTGTATGATCTACAATTTTTCTATTTGTCTCTTCTGGTACTCTTTGATCAAAACATCTATTTCCAGCTTCCATATGAAAGATTGGTATTTGTCTTTTTTTAGCAGGTATTGCACAAAGGCAAGAGTTAGTATCTCCCAAAACTAAAAAAGAATCAGGTTTAACTTCTGCTAAAATTGGATCAATTTTAATTAATATATTTCCAATAGTTTCAGTAGGAGTTCCCATAGCTGCATTTAAAAAATAATCAGGTTTTCTTAGTCCAAAATCTTTAAAAAATACTTCATTGAGTTCATAATCATAATTTTGACCTGTATGAACTATGATATGCTCTATAGCTTCTGATTCTTCTAGTTTTTGTATTACACAAGCTAGTCTTATTATCTCTGGTCTAGTACCTACTACTGTCATTACTTTTAATTTTGTCATTATTATACCTCTAAAAAATATGTATCTGGATTGTCTTGGTCAAAAGTCTCATTTGCCCAAAGAAACAATACCATCTCTTCATCACCTGTATTTTTAATATTATGTGTATATCCAGGTATCATCTCAACTACTTCCATCTTTTTATCACTTACTTTATAACTAATCTTTTCATTTGTAACTATATGTCTAAACTCTATAGTTGCTTCACCTTTTACCACTAAAAATTTTTCATTTTTAGTATGATGATAGTGATTTCCCCTCATTATTCCAGGAGCAGTTGTTGAAAGTGAAAATTGCCCACTATCAAGTGTTTTTAATATCTCATAGAAAGTACCTCGATTATCTTGATGACCTTTTAAATTATACGAAAAATTATCTGTAGATAGATAACTCAAATACGTAGAGTATAAAGCCCTCTCAAATCCTGAAGCAACATTTGGTATAACTAAACTATTTCTATTATCTTTAAATTGATATAACAATTCAGATATTTCACCCAAAGTTTTATTATAAATAGTATCTATATTAATATATCCACTTTTTGTGTCATCATTGAGACATTCTATAAAATCTTTTACTACATCATCTACATAGACTAAATTTAATTCTACATATTTATCATTTACTTGTATATCTAAATCATTAGCAATATTATTACACCATGTAGATATTACAGAATTATAATTTGGCTTAGACCATTTACCAAATACATTTGGTAGTTTATAAATATAAACTTTAGCATTAGTTCTTTTGGAATAATCTAATAATAAGTCTTCAGCTTCTTTTTTACTCTTTCCATAGTCATTATCTAAATCAGATTGAGTTGATGAAGATAATAATACAGGAGTATTTTTATCATCTTCAATTAAAGTATCTATAATTACTTTAGTTAAGCCACTATTTCCTTCATAAAATTCACTAATATTTTCAGGTCTATTTACACCTGCCAAATGAAATATAAAATTAACTTCTTTAACATAAGCCTTTAAAATATCTATAGAATCATTTTTACTAAATAAATAAAGATTAATACTGTCATCTCTTCGTAAATGTTCAATTAGATTTTTAGCTATAAAGCCATCTGAACCAGTAATTAGAACTTTCATTTAAATAACTCCAAACTCTTTTAGTTCATCTTGTATCTCATGTAAATCAAGTAGCATCTCAGTTAATTCTTTTTCATTTAGTCTATGAGTATTATGAGAATGATATTCTCCTGCTTGTGTTACTACATCTTCTCCATCCTCTACAAATTTAGAATAATTTAAATCTCTATTATCAGATGGTATTCTATAATACTGATCCATATCAATGGCTTTTACCATCTCTTCTTTTGTAAGTAATGTTTCATAAAGTTTTTCACCATGTCTAGTACCAATGATTTTAACTTCATGCTCAGGTTTTTTAAGCATATTTTTTAAAGTATGTGTCAAAAGTTCAATAGTAGCTGCTGGTGCTTTTTGTACAAAGATATCTCCATTTTTTCCATTTTTAAATGCAAATAGTACTAAATCTACAGCTTGATCTAAACTCATCATAAACCTTGTCATAGCAGGATCTGTAATAGTAATAGTCTTACCATCTCTAATTTGATCTATAAATAAAGGTATAACAGAACCACGAGATGCCATTACATTTCCATATCTTGTACAAGAGATCATAGTTTCATTGTCATCTAAGTTTCTACTTTTAGCAACAGCGACCCTTTCCATCATAGCTTTACTTACACCCATTGCATTTATAGGATATACCGCTTTATCTGTACTTAAAACTATTACCTTTTTCACTTTAGCATTTATAGCTGCATTTAGTACATTTTCAGTACCTATTACATTTGTCTGAACAGCTTGCATAGGGTAAAATTCACATGATGGTACTTGCTTTAATGCTGCTGCATGAAATATAAAATCTACACCTCTCACAGCATCATTTACAGAATTTACATCTCTTACATCACCTAAATAGAACTTAAGCTTATCATTAGAGTAGAGCTTTCTCATATCATCTTGTTTTTTTTCATCACGAGAAAAAATTCTTATCTCTTTTATATCTGTATCTAAGAAACCTCTTAAAACTGCATTTCCAAATGAACCAGTTCCCCCAGTAATCAATAGTGTTTTATTTTTAAACATTTTCTTTCTCCTTAGTATTTATTATATTTTCACAAATTTTTATATATTTATCAGCTCTACTGTGAGCTGTTTCAAAGTTTTTCAATCTTTCATTTCCTTTTTCTATTAGTTCTGTTTGTAAATTTTTATCTTCTATGAGTTGTTTTATTTTATTTGCTATATCTTGAGGGTCTAGTGGATCAAAATAAAGTGCAGCATCTCTACATGTATCTGTAGCAAATGAATAGTTAGAAGTTAAGATAGGCTTTTTCATTTTCATAGCTTCTGGATACGCAGCACTAAATGTTTCAAGTAATGTTGGAGCAAATAAAGCATCAGCTTGTGCATAAATAGAGGGGCAAGATTTTTGCTCTATAGCACCAATATTAACTATATATTCTTTATCTTTAAAAAGACTATTATAACTTTCATCATCTATAGTAAGTATAAATTTTATTTTTTTATTATTAATTAATGAGTATACATTATTAATAATTTCTAAATTTTTAGAAGGATGATTATGAGCAATATACATTAGTCGAAATTCATTTTCATCTTTTTTCGGTAAATTAATATAGAATGAACATTCTTCTGCTAGAAGAGTAAGATTATTAAAATTTTCACTATATGTATTACCAACAACAAAAATATTTTCAGAATCAATGTATAAAAAATCTATTATTTTTTCCTTTGCATCTTGAGTTTCTAATATATAATAATCTGCATCTTTTTTTAAATAGTATGCTTTATATCTAGTATGAAGTCGCATTTTCATTCTTTTAAAGAAAGATAATTTACTATAAGCTATTGATTTTTGATTATATACCCAACCATCAGCAAATCCCATAAGATGTAATGCTTTTGGCTTCCAATAGCTAGGACCAAAAACAGAGAAAACAAGATTTGGTTGAATTTTTTTCTCTAAAGTATCCAATTGTGAAACAACTTGTTTTCTAGTTTTTAAAGAAGATGGAGACTTTTCTATAGTATAAAAATGAAACTTATCTGAAAAACTATTTTTATCCAATTGTTTTTCGACAACCGAAGACAAAAATATAAAATACTCATGAGAGTTATTTAAAGCTTTCAACTCATTTATAAAAGAGAGTGCTACTTGTAAGCCACCACCTACATATAAATTTGATGTATTTATTATTAATTTCATATTTATGCCTTTTCAACTGCTTGCAATATTTTATGTGCTTCTTTCTTATAAGAAACAGTAAACAAATTTTTTATTGACTCTTTATCAAATGACATATTTAGTGTTTTATTAATATTATATATCATATCATCTATATTTAATGGATCAATTATAAATCCATTTTTTTCATCTTCAATAAGGTCAAAAGTTGAACCTGCATATTTAGATGCTAAACAAAAAAGACCACTTGCTAACGCTTCATTTAAAACTAGTCCCCAAACTTCTAGATATGATGGCATTAAAAATATATCTGCTTCAGAATAATACTTTATAATTTCATCTTTTTGTTTATATCCCAGAAAATTTATTTGCTTTTCTAAATTAAGATTTTTCGTAAGTTTTTTTAACTTTTCTTCTTCTAATCCTGTACCAACTATATTTAGCACCCAGTTGTCTTTTTTAAGTTTAGAAAATGCCTCTATTGTAGTTTTTAAACCCTTTCTTTCAAGTAGTTGCCCTACATATAAAAATGAAATTATTCCATTAGTCTTTGAACTATTAGGAGTATTGTTTTTATAAAATTCTGTTTCTACTGTGTTTGTTCCAGTAACAATATTTTTTTTATTTACCCCAAAAGATTCTATATATTCGCTAGCTTTTGTTCCATATGTATAATAAGTATCAAAAGAATTTATAAAAAACTTTTTTACTTTGTTAATAAAGCTATTTTTTGATCTTGCAGAGAGCAAAGTACTACCACTCCACATAATTTTCTTTTTTGAAAATAACTTGGTATAAAGCAAAGCTTCCCAATATTGAATAGCATCATAACCAGTAATAATTACAGCGTCAGGATTTTCCTTCATAAGTTTATAGAAAAGGTTAAAAGGTAAAGATAAATGTAACGGCATATCTCTACTAGCTATAAAAAAGTGAAAGGACTTTAAAAATTCAATATATGGTCTACTCTCAATATCCCATTGACGATTTTTCTCTATTTGTGCAATACATATAACTTTTAGATTAGAAATCTGCTTTAGTTCATCCCAGAGTGGTAGTCTATACGGGGTAGGCATATTTGTTATTAAGATAATATTTTTATACATAATGTTCCTTTTTCCTCCACGGTAAAAATTTATATAAGATTAGAATTGGTAACCACATTGAATATTCATATGGTGTACCATGTAAAAATAAATTAGGCAAATTGTAAATATAAAGTAAAATTGAAAAATATTGACTTTTTTGAAAATCATTAATTAATATTTTATTTTTTATATTTTGTCTTAATATTAAGATTAATGGAAAGATAAGCATTAAAAATAAATTTAAAAATCCTGCAAAGAATCCAAGATCTGTAAATACTTGTAGTAATGGAAAGTCAGCTCTAGTAGTAAACATACCATTACCTATAAATAAATTAATTTCCCTTAATGTTGGAAGTACATTTGATAATGCTTGATGTCTTATAGCAGCCGAATCAGCAGCAAAATCAAGGGTTTCTCCATAAAAATATGCATCGTAAGCATTATATAAAATCATAAACTTATTACTTATTTCTTCTCCTGTATTTGGAAGAAATATTAGTAGTAAGAATACTAATATTATAAGTAAAGCTATATT
>CAJXII010000062.1 GCA_913054415.1 uncultured Arcobacter sp. | reverse complement strand
ACATTAAGGGATATTACTCAAAGATTACTTGGTTTTAGGTGCGAAAGTTAAGTTAACTATATCCTCAAAATCATCTCTTAATTGCGGTGATTGAGGATTTATCCTATATCCCATAGGAACTAATACACTTACTTGATATTTTGAACTATCTAAATTTAACACTTTTTGAACTTCATCTTTCTCAAACCCTTCAATAGGACAAGAATCTATTTTTTTAGTAGCAGCATAAGTTATCATATTTGACATAGCAATATATGTTTGTTTTGATGTCCATGTATATATCATATTGTCATCTTGAAGTATTGTTTTTAAATGATTAGCATATACATTAAGATATTTTTCTTGTTGCTCTTTTGATATCCCTCTTCGTGCAAATTTTTTAGCAGGGATTCCTGATTCTATTTTGACAGATTCAATAGCTGCTAATATAACAATAAGATGGGAACAACTTGTAATTTGTGGCTGATTCCAACAATAAGGTTGTAGTTTTTGTTTTAATTTTTGATTTGTTATAACTAAGAATTTCCAAGGCTCCATACCAAATGATGAAGCTGATTCTCTACCTACTTCCAATATCTGATATATATCTTCATCAGATATTTTTTTATTTTCATCAAAAATCTTACAAGCATGTCTAAATTTCATAGCTTCTTTAAATTGATCCATCTATATAACTCCTATTTTAATTTTTAATCTTATCTTAATAAACAAAGTGCTAAAATTCTGTCTGCTTCACTTAGACCTTTACAATTATACTTAGAAGTAATTCCCCAGGGTAGGAATACAGCAAGGAGCTTCTATTTATGATGTGTTTAGGTATCTGGGTGGAGTGCTTTTATTCTATCTCAGTCCAAGTTCCATATAAATTATTTATATCTTTTATCACATCTTGTTTAATATTATGATATCTTAGATAAGATACAATATTTTGATAATAATCTGGATCAAAAGGGATTGTTAAATTATTCTCATCACCATAAACTCTAACTACTCCTACTTTATACAAATTTCTAATTTTTAATCCAGATACATTAAGAGATGTTTTATAATAAACTAAAATCTCCCTTTCATCTTTTAAAGTTCCTTTTAAACCTGATGCAGTAAGAACTTTTAATGATTTTGGATGTGCTAGATTTCTAATATCAACTCTTTGATTTGGTAACACTTTACCCTCATCATCTGCATTAAAATCGACTTTTATTGTTTGATTTTCATTTTGATTTGAACCAACAAGATTTAAAGTATATTCTTTTGCAAATAACCCACTATATAAAAATATTGCTATTAAAAATATTTTTTTCATAATAAACTCCTAAAAATTTGCTATAATAATACTATAATTTTAATAATAATGGATTTAAAATGTTAAATGACAAAAATTTTATAAATATAGCAAAAGAAATTGCGACTGCTTCTAAATGTGTATCTAAACAAGTCGGAGCAGTAATAGTTAAAGATGGAAGAATCCTTAGCACAGGATATAATGGAACTCCTACTGGGTTTATAAACTGCAATGATTATTGGAATTCGCAATATACAAAAGAGCATCATGAATGGTCCAAAACATACGAGATACATGCAGAGATGAATGCTATAATTTGGGCAGCAAGAAAAGGTATAAGTATAGAAGGTGCTACAATTTATGTAACACTTGAGCCTTGTAGCGAATGTAGTAAAAATCTTATTGCAAGTGGGATTAAAAGAATTGTTTATGAAAAAGCTTATGAGCATACAAACTCTACTGTTGTATCACAGTTTTTAAAAGATAATGGTGTAAAAATAGAACAGCTTACATAATGTCTTATAAACGAAATACCCAATTTTATAAAAAAGCGATCAAAGAGTATGGTATATCTGCACAAGGTGTGCATTGGAACTCAAAATATACACAATACAAAAGATTTGAGATTCTTACACAATATATCAAAAACGATATATCAAACTCTACTATTGTAGATATAGGTTGTGGATTTGGGGAATACTATAAATACCTAAAGAACAATCATAAATTACCACAACAATACATAGGGATTGATTGTGAATCTTTTATGATAGATATTGCAAAAAAAAGATTTCCACAAATTGAATTTATAATTGCCAATGCTCTTACAAATCAACTTATAAAATCTGATTATTATATATGTAGCGGTGCTTTAAATATTCTTGGCTTTAAAGATATTAAAATATTTATCCAAAACTGTTTTAACTACTCAACTAAAGGATTTATTTTTAATATACTAAAATCTGATAGCTTTATAGATATAGATATTTCGGAACTACTAATATTTTGTAGAACTTTTACACAAAATATCTATACCAAAGATAACTATTTAGATAATGATCTTACAATTTTTCTTAAAAAGTAGTATCTGTTTTTATCTTTTCAAATGCTTTATTTGTATTTGTTTCAGGGATATTTGATGTTGGGGTAAAATACTCTTTTTCCCCATTTATCATACTTGTAAATATATCTTGAGGAATATCAAACTTTCTTTTTATCTCAGGATGTAAAACTAACCATTTTCTATAAAAATATCTAAATACAGGTGCTGCTGTTCTTCCACCTGTTTCTGTGATATTCATAGGTGTATTATCATCATTTCCATATCTTATGAGTGTTTGAATACTTGGTGAATATCCACAAAATAAAGCATCAATATTTTTATTGGTTGTTCCAGTTTTTCCAGCAATCTCAATCCCTTTCATTTTTGCATTTCTCCCTGTTCCTCTTTTCACTACATCTCTTAGTATAGATGTTATTAAAAAAGATTGTGCAGGGCTAGTTATATATTTTGTTTCTGGCTCAAAATGGATAATATTATTAAGATGATTAAAAATCCTTGTAACTATATATGGTTTATTTCTTACTCCATTATTTGAAAAAATAGTATATTCTTCACTCAGGTCTATAAGTGAAATACCAAAACTTCCCAATGTAATAGATAGATCATAAGGTATATCTTTAAATCCATAATATTTAAGTTGTTTTGTTAGCACATCTATACCTATATCAGTTACTAGATTGATCGTTGCTAAATTTCTTGAATGAACAAGTGCATTTCTAAATGATATCAATCCTTTAAAATCTTTTTCATAATTTTTTGGTTGCCAAACTTTCTCTTTATGATTATTTGATTTATATTTATATGTTCTACTAATATCTACAAGATTACTAGCTGTTGAGTATCCTAAATTAAGAGCAACTTGATATATAAAAGGCTTAATTGCACTTCCTGGTTGTCTTTTACTTTGTGTAACTCTATTGTATGATGATTTTTTATAATCAACTCCACCAACCAAAGCTAAAATCTTACCTGTTTTATTTTCTAGTGATATTAAAGCACCATTTAGAGTTTTTGTTTTACTTCGATTTGTATCTTGATATTTATCTCTTTGTTTTATCTTATTGTATCCATATAATAATGCTTCTCTTGCTATTTGTTGAGCTTGAAGATCAATAGTTAGCTGTATTTTATAACCGCCATATTTTATATCTGGAAGATCTTTTTTCAATAAAGTAAGTGCTGTATCTATGGCATAAGGTGCTTTATTTTTAGTAAGAGTATCATTATAAACTACAGGGATATAACTTAAAGCATCTTTGTATTGCTTTTTATTTATCCAGCCTAATTTATACATCCTTTGTAAAACATTATTTCCTCTTGAAAGTGAAAATTTAAAATTTCTAGTAGGGCTATAAAAACTAGGAGCTCTAGGAAGCCCTACTAACATAGCTATCTCTTTTAGATTTAACTGCTCTAACTCTTTATGAAAATACCCCAAAGATGCTGTTTTGATCCCATAATATCCATGCCCAAAATATACTTGATTAAGATATCTCTCTAGTATCTGCTCTTTTGTCAAAATTGTTTCTAACCTCAAAGACAACAACACCTCTTTGATTTTTCTCATAAGTTTTTTATCTCTTGTTAAAACCATAGTTTTTACTAATTGTTGAGTAATAGTGCTAGCACCCTCTACAAATTTCATACTTATAATATCTTTTATAATAGCTCTGCTTATCGCTTCTGTATTGATCCCGTTGTGTTCAAAAAATTTAGTATCTTCTATAGCTATTAAAGCTTCTATAACTCTAGGTGGAATCTCTTTATATGGAACATAAACTCTATTTTCCTTATCAAATATATTTGCTATTGGTTTTCTATTTCTATCTATAAAAGTAGTAGTTAGTTGTGGTTTATAGTGTATTATTTTATCTATATCAAATCTGATTTGTGAATATAAAAAAATCAACCAAATAAATATAGCAATACAAACAGCTATAAATAACCAAAAAAGCTTTTTTATCATTTTCTAAACTCTCTATAACCAAATCCACTTTGAATAAGGTTTTTTGTATATTCCTCTTGTGGATTATCTAAAATATCTTGAGTTTTGCCATACTCTATAATAACTCCATCTTTTAATATAGCTAACTCTTGACAAAGTTGATCAATAGATGATATATCGTGTGTAACAAATATAAATATAAAATTTAGTTTAGCTTGTAGTTGTTTTAATATATCTATAAAAATCTGTTTATTTTGATGATCTAGTGCTGTTGTAGGTTCATCTAAAAGGATAAAGCGGGGATCTGTGCTTAATGAGATAGCGATAATTATTCTTTGAAGTTGCCCACCACTTAGTTCTATTGGGTATCGTTTTAATACAACCTCATCTAATCCAACCAATTTTAGACTATCTATCATCTTTTGCTTTGAACAAAAAAATTGATTTTGTATTGTTGTTAGTGGACTTAATGAGCTAAAAGCATTTTGTGGTATAAATGATATATTTTGTTTGGTAAATTCAAAATCACTTTGATATTTTATATCTAAAGATAAATTAGCAGGAAGCATATTTAGTATAGATTTAAGAGTTAAAGATTTTCCACTTCCACTTTCTCCAACCAAAGCCAAAGAGGATAATATATCTATTTTTTGATATTTTTTAGTAAGATTTACTATAACTTTTTTATCATCTTTTATTGATAATTTAGTTATAGCAAACATTGTTATGAAATTGTATTATCGTGTTAAATCATAAACATAATTGACTAATTTGTCAAATTTTATAGGTTTTTCCATAACCACATCTGCTTTTGGTGTAGCTTTGATAATTCTACCATGACCAGAGACTACAATAACTGGAGTATTAGGACTCATCTCTTTTATCTGTTCTATCATCTCATTACCATTCATATTTGGCATTCTAAGATCAGTAATTACAACATCAGGTTTCATCTCTTTAAATTTTGATAATCCCTCTTGCCCATCAACAGCATCCCATACATGATTAGATATTTTGTTAAATGTTGTTGACATAACTTCTCTTATATCGTTACCATCCTCTACTATTAAAACATTTAGTTTATGTAAAGCTTCTAATTTTTCTTTCATTTTATATCCTCATAATCTTATATAAGTGGTTTATCCATCTCATTTGGTATATCTAAATTCATCAATTTTAACACAGTTGGTGCAATATTATTTAATCCACCATCTTGAACTTCTGTGACATTATTGGCAATAACAAAACAAAAAACATCACCTACAGTATGATTTGTAAGTGTTTTACCATTTTCATCTTTCATCTTTTCACAATTTCCGTGGTCACTTGTGATTATAACATTATATTTTTGTTTTTTTGCTTTAGTGATAATTTTTCCTAACTGTTCATCAACAGTTTCTACTGCTTTTATAGCCGCTTCATAAACTCCAGTATGCCCTACCATATCTCCATTTGCAAAATTTACCACTATAAAATCATAATTTTCATCCATAGCATCTAAAACTGCATCGGTAACTTTTGGAGCTGACATCTGTGGCATCATATCATAAGTAGCGACACTAGGACTAGGGATCAATACTCTTGTTTCCCCTTTTAATTCATCTTCTATTCCACCATTGAAGAAAAAAGTAACATGAGCATATTTTTCTGTTTCAGCAGTATGAAGCTGAGTAAGTCCAGCTTTTGAGATAACATCCCCTAAAGTATTTACAGGAGCAACTTTTTCAAACATCACAGGAAGTGAAAAGTTTTTATCATATTGAGTAATAGTTGCTATATTTAGATCTAATTTTACACTTTGAAATTTATCAAAATCTTTATTTGCTATAGCATTTGATATCTCTCTAAATCTATCACTTCTAAAATTGGTAAAAATCACTCCATCACCACTATTTATACCATTATAGTCTTTAAAAGCGATAGGTTCTATAAACTCGTCATATATCTCTTTTTGGTATTGTTGATCGATATATTGGTATATATCTTGCGAAGTGATATTTTGTGCTTTTACTATAACATCATAAGCTTTTTGCACCCTATCCCATCTATTATCTCTATCCATAGCATAATATCTTCCACAAACAGTTGCTATTTTGATATTTTCATTAGTGATTTTATCTATTTGTTTAATATACTCTTTAGCACAATTAGGAGCAACATCTCTTCCATCAGTAATCAGATGTAAAAAAACTTTTTTATTTTGTTGTTGGCAAATTTTTGCAATAGCAATAGTATGATCAATATGAGAATGAACACCACCATCACTTAAAAGCCCTAAAAGATGGATATTGTTTGATTTTGATATAGTATCTTTTAGAACTTCATTATCTTTTAATGTATCATTTTGTATTGCCATATTTATTTTAACTAAATCTTGATACAAAATACGACCACTTCCTATAGTCATATGTCCAACTTCACTATTTCCCATCTGCCCTTCTGGTAATCCCACTGATAGACCATAAGTTTTGATCAAGCTATTTGGAACATTTTTAAACAGATAATCATAAGTTGGTTTTTTTGCTTGACAAAAAGCATTAAATTCACATGATGAGTTGTAACCTATCCCATCAGTGATCACTAATATAACTTTATTTGACATAAATTATTAATCCTTAAAATTTAATTTTATTATCTATTATACCATAATCTATGATAATTTTTTTTGAATCTGAAACCTCTGTGGTCTAATAGTAATATCTGTAACTACCCCATTTGTCTGGATAATCTGTAAAACACTATTAGCAATAGTTTGGCTTAAAAGATAACTATCTTCACTATTTGATGGTTCAAATTGTAACTCTTTAAAAAAATCTGTTTTAGTAATATCTGGATTTATAGATGTTACTCTTACTCCAGATTTTCTCACCTCTTCAAATAAAGACAATCCAAAATCTCTAAGCCCACTTTTTGTAGCAGTATAAAGTGCTGAAAATTTAGAATGTTTAGTAGCTTCTATTGATGTTATATTGATAATATGCCCTTGTGTTTTTTTCAAACTTCTTAAACATAAATTACTCAAAACAATAGGAGCAGTCAGATTTACATCAATAAGCTCTTTGATTTTTGATAAACTTAACTCTTCATGTGGTTGAAATACACCAACACCAGCACAATTTATCAAAATATCTATATTATAGCTACTAAGTATAGATTTTATCTCTTTTTCTATCTGTGAGATATTTTCCAATCTTGATTTTAGTTTTATAATATTATAACCATTTTGTTCAAGCAATAATGATATAGATTTACCTATACCACTACTATGACCTGTGATAATAACATTTTGCATAAAATCTATTTTTTATCTCTAGCAAAAAATTTTCTAATTTTCAAAAGTCCAAACTGCATACCACTATATCTCATAAGCTTAGCTACTTGTTTCCATTGTGGTTTATCATAACAAGGAGCAGGACAAGTTCTACATTTTGGCTTGATCTCATAAGGGCAGTTTTTTAATCTATCAAACGAATAATCTATAAGATCATGACACTCTTTGCATAACTTTAATTCAACATCATATTTTATACCTTTGTATTCTAAAGTTTTAGTCAAACTCTTATGATTAGTATGTTTATCCCAACAATGTTTTTCATAAAATTTTTTTAAAGTATCAACTTCACTTTTAAATTTTTCGTTTGTCATTATTTTACTGTTATTACTTGATCTATATTTTGTAGAATATCAGCTACTCTTTGTTGCCAAAGTTTTCCAAAACTGATTTTTTCCTCATCTGTAGCAACACCTTGCATAATTTTTTGCATAAGTTGTTGTTGCATAGGATTTGCTGGGATACTACTTGGATTGTAGATTATCTCTACAGATTCACCACTATCTAATCTTTGAAGTTTCATACTAGAGTTTATATCTGCATTAAAAGACATAAGATCATGTCTTACAAAATTGCCACCAATTCCTTTAAATCCACTAACAGTAGTTGCCCCTGTTATATGTGTAGCAACATTTGCAATAACACCAGCTACACCATCTTGAATATCCTCTTTAAAAGATACAAAAATCTCTCCCCTTTTTGGGATCTCATCTTTATATAATGCTTTTAATCCTTCAAGCACACAAAGGTAAGCACCCGCAAGTGTTGGACAACTATGCCCTGCTGATTTTACTACATCTAAGTAACTAAACTCTACTATTCCATCTTCAAATGTTCCTAAAAACTCTGATAGCTCATCTTTTAAAGTTATTGTTTCAACTTTATTAAAAAATTCTGGGTATTTCATTATTATCTCCTTTTTATACCTTGACAATTATCTGGTTTTTTATGTGGGAAAAACCAATCTTTTAATATTAATATTATAGATATCACCCACAATATATCCATAATAATATTATCAGGATAATCTAACCAATTATAAGCAACAGGTAAAAATATAGCTATTGGGTATTTTACAAAATAGAAAAAAAATATCAATGTTCCATATATTACATTCATCAAATATATCCTTTTAAATAAGGTGGCATTGTATCATAAATAAAATTGATTTTCGTTGATATAAACCCTAATAAATCCATACCCAATTAGACAACAAGCCAAATTACTCTATAATTAG
>CAJXII010000061.1 GCA_913054415.1 uncultured Arcobacter sp. | reverse complement strand
TATACAGAAAACGATAATGTATATCAAAAAGAGAGTTATGTAAAAGAATTTAAACCGTGGAAACTTATAGTAGGTAGCGGTTTATATTTGATTGATGAAAATAAAATGATACAGTAGAAACAAAGGGAATTATTTGATATATTGAAAAAAGATATAAAAATATGTCAATTTGTAATGTTTTTATATTTTTTATGTTATAATTTTTCATAAATAGAATTTTGAGAGGTTTTATATGTTGGATATTACTAAAATCATAGATAAACTAAAAGATATTTTAAGTAGTGAGCAAAAAGATGGTAAAGTTTTTGACAAAGATATAGCAAATGCTCTAGCGATATCTCAAGCTAATTTTGCAACAATGAAAACAAGAAATAAAATACCATATTCAAATATTTTAGATTTTTGTGCATTAAAAAAGATATCAATCAACTGGCTTTTATATGGACAAGACCCAAGTAGTCTTATAGATTCAACAGATAGATATTGGATCAGATATTATCCAGGTATTGCTATGAGTGCTGGTGGTGGTTCTGATATAAATGATGAAAATTTTGAAAAATTAAATATACCTGATTATTTTATAAATTTTTTAGGTGGGAAAAATGAGGTCAAATATATAGAAGCTATCAATGTTACGGGTGAAAGTATGGAACCAACTCTCAATGACAATGATATTATTTTTGTAAATACAAAAAATAAATTTTATTCAAAAGATGGTATCTATGCTATATATACACAAGAAAATGGATTGTTAGTCAAACGAGTTCAAAAACGATTAGATGGTAATTTTGATATTATATCTGATAATGAAATTTTTGTAAATCAAGTTATCAATAAAGATGATTTAACAATATATGGAAAAGTTATTAGTTCATTTGGAAATGTTTTTTAATATTAATATGATATAATACTTTTCAAATTTATTGTAGGAGTTAGAAGTTGGACGAACATTCCCAGATTATTGTTGAGTTAAAGAGGTTACTAATATGGAAATTTTAGTATTATTATTTGTATTAGTGATTGGTATTTCGTTCTTGTGTTCTATTTTAGAATCTATACTATTATCTACAAATATATCATATATTGCCGTTTTGGAAGAAAACAATCCAACAACTGGTAAATTACTTAAGAAATTAAAAAACAACATAGATAAATCTATATCATCAATATTGATTTTAAATACTTTTGCTAATACTTTAGGAGCAACTGCTATTGGAGTTCAAGCACAAGAGATTTTTGGAAATAATAGCAATCTTGTTTTAATAATATCTATTATTCTTACATTTATGATATTATTTTTTGCAGAGATTATCCCTAAAACTATAGGAGCAATTTATTGGAAACAACTAGCTCCTTATGCTGCTAGGATTATAGAGATATTTATTTTGATCACTTATCCTATCATTATATTTACCCTTTTTGTTACCAATAAAATCAACAAAAGTAAAGATAACGATACAGTTTCAAGAGAAGAGTTATTACAAACTACACTTTTAAGTGAAGAAGATGGTGTGATCAATGATATGGAATCAGATATTATTGAAAACACATTATCACTAAAAGAGATCAAAATAAAAGATATTTTAACTCCACGAAGTGTAGTATTTGCTGTGCAAAAAGACACTATAATAAAAGACTTACTAGAGGATGAACGAACTTATAAATTTTCAAGACTTCCTGTATATGATACAAATATAGATAATATTGTGGGTATGGTTTTAACTAAAAAACTTTTTAAACAAGCTATAAAAAATGCAAATCTTACGATTGAAAATATCATGATAGATGTATCAAGTATCAATGAAAATATACCAGTCTCAAAAGCTTTAAGTAGCTTCACAAAAGTAAAAGGACATATGTTAATAGTAACTGATGGATATGATCAAACTGAAGGTATTGTTACACTTGAAGATTGTATTGAAACACTACTTGGTCTTGAGATTATGGATGAACTAGATACAACTGCTGATATGAGAAAATTAGCATCACAAAAAATGAAAGCTAAAAGGAAAAATACTTAGTAGATACAAGATAAAATAGCACAGGATAAAAAGATTATATTATAAAATTAAAGTTGCACTATTTACTATTATTTTAGGAGGTAGTGAAATTATACACAACAAGTGTAAAATAATTGTTAATTTTTATGTAATCTTATCTAAAATCTTCTCTTTATTTTTACAAAAATTTCCATTTTTATCAATAAGTAATAAGTCATTGATTTTATTGTTTTTTGTATGTATTTTTGCACTATTTATCTCTACTTTATAATCATCTAAAATTTTTGCTACAAAAGCAAATAGCCCTTTTTGATCAGCTGCTACTATTTTTAATTCTGCCAAAAATTCAGAGTGATTACAGTTAATACTTACATCTTTTAGATAGATATTTGGTTTTTTGATTTTGATATTTTTATTCATATCAAATGAATTATTTATAATATCTTTTATAAAACCTATCTCACTATCATCTACTTTTTGATCAAATACAATCTCAAAAAATTTCTTATTATCAAAAAGTTTATATATCCCCATAGATGTAATATTTAAAAAACTAAGCTTATATAGTAAAAACCCTAAATTCAAAGGATTTACTCTTGTAAGTCTAATAGTTAGATAATTTTGATTTTCAATAGTAAAATAATACTCATTTGTTTCATAAGCATATTTTGATATTTTGACAATATCAAGTGCTTTATATCTTAGAAATATATCATTTGATGATATAGATAAAATCCTTTTTTGTAACAATCGTGATAAACTTTTGAACTCTTGTAGTTTTATAATAGCATTTTGTTTTGCCAATCTTCTTGAACTTACTTTTAATAACTCGGTATTTTCAAAAGCTGGAAGGGATTGTAAAAACAACTCTTTTAGCAATGAAGCGGTGCTACTTGTATAAACTTTTTGATCTACAGCATTGATATCTGCATAAGTTAGAATATATAACATCTTCAAACTTTTTATATCCCCTATTAATGCAGTAAACTTCAAAATCACATCTTGAGAATATATATCCTCTGTTGTAGCTACTTTACTCATCATATTATGGTATCTAATAATCTTCGCTATAAGATTTATAGATTTCTCATCAAGATTTATTAGTTTACCAAATTTTTTAAATAATTGCATACTTACTATATGGTGGTCTTTACCTCTTCCTTTCCCACTATCGTGAAATAGTGCAGATATTTTTACTAATGATTGATCTTTTAAACAAAGTGATTCATAAGTTTTTCTCACAAACTCATCTGTAATATTTTCTACATATTTTAATGTTTTGATACTATGTATATCTACAGGATGTATATGGTATCCATCAAATTGTGGCTGATTGATGATTTTTTTTAAAGATGGTAAAACTTTTCTAAATAAACCAGCATTATAAAGTAGCTTAAACAATCCACTAATATTCTTTTTGTGTAACAACATCAATATAAATTTTTTAGTAGTATCATTGATTGTTTTTGGTATTTTTGTTTTACTTGCATAATATATATATGAATTGTCAAACTCTTTAATATCATCTCTTAGATGTATTAGCTCTTTTAGAAATTGATTTAGTCTTTTTGGTTTATTAAAAAATGAACTATATATTTTATTGTTGATAATATATAGATTTTTTTGATATCTATATTGTGGTAAGCAAGATATATTTTTTGATTCATAGGTATATTGTCGAGATATTTTTTTGACCATTGCAGATGTAAATCTATGCACATTATGTAAAGATTCAAAAAGCTTTGCCATAAGTTGTCGCTCTTTTACCAATTTTTTAGTCCCTTGAAATCCTAGTTTGTCACTAAGTTCAGGTAAAATATCAAAATTAATAGTATCTAGTTTTTTCTTAGCTACTAGATGAAGAGCATTTCTTATTCTAAAAATATACTCTAGCGAACTTCTATATTTTTTATACTCATTTTCATCAAACAATACCCCTATAAGATTGTTTGTATTATTAACCCCATAAGTTATATTTGCAATCCAAAACAAAAGATTTGATTCTCTCATACCACCATAACCATCTTTGATATTTGGTTGCATAGTAAGTGGATATTTTAACAATCTCTCTTTATGCTCTTGTAATTTTGCTAAAACAAACTCTTTTTGCTCAAACTCTCTTATATTGGCTAAATGATTTTGAAAACTATACCAAAGATGTTTTGAACCATAAATAAGTCTTGATTCTAAAATAGCAGTTTTTATAGTAATATCTGTTTTGACAGCCTCTTCAATATCGTTAAGTTTATGAACTCTTGATCCAAGTTTCAATCCGCTATCCCAAGATAGTGTGACAAACTCCTCTATAAGTGGTTGGATATTATATCCCAAAATATCTTCATATAATATCATAATATCTACATCACTATATACACATAATTGCTCTCTACCAAAACTTCCAAGAGCAACAAGTGTAATAGGTATTGAATTGCTCATAGGTAAATAATAACCAAAATATTTTCTTAGTAAATATTTATATATCACTTTTATAAACTCATCTATTTTTTTTGTATGTTGAACAAAAAAATCTTTACCTTGAGTTTGGATAAATATATCATCTAATGAGATTAGATATTGTTTTATCTCATCTTTTATAACTTTTGATATTTCAAAATCTGATGCTTTTGTGCTAATTAAGTTCTCTATTTTTATATTTAGGTTTGTCATAAACAAATTATATCAAATTAAAATAAGAAACAGTAAAATTTATGTATAATAGCCAATATTATTTATAGGTGGATTCTTACGGTGAAAAACTTTATAACCAAATCTAAAATCTCTAAAAAACTACTGCAAATTGCACAGATGTCTGCAAACTTGCCTGTAAATATTTTTATATCTGGAGATATAGGTGTAGGTAAAAGGATTTTAGCAAAACAAATATTTCCTAATGCAACTGAATTTGATGCACCAAAACTAGAGATGTTAATTACCAAAGGGCAAATATCTCTTGGAGAGTATAGCACTTTAATATTATATAATTTCAATCAAGTATTAAATAAACAGGAGTTTTTAAATAAACTAGAGCATATTAAAATTGTAGCAACAGGATATGAAACTGAAGAATCATATATAAATAAGTTTGCAGTTAAAATCAATATCCCACCACTAAAACAGCGGCCAGAGGATCTTGATCAACTGATTTTAAACTATATAGATGAAGCAAAAAATATTTATAATATACAAGATAATATAGATATAAAAAATATAGATTATGATCTAAGTTGCAACGGCAAAACTTTAAAACAATCTATTTATAAAAATATTTTATTACAATCTCTTGACAAAGATGAGATGGCAACTATACTTAGAGATTTTTATATCAAAGAGTTTGAAAATGAAAAAGATTATAAAAAACTTCTACAAATATGTGAAAAACCACTTTTAGAAGCAGCTACGACAGTTTTTAAATCACAACTACAAATAGCAAATAATCTAAACATCAACCGAATTACACTTCGCAAAAAACTAAATAGATATTTTGGAGAATAGATTGGATCAAATAAACAACTTACACAAGCAGATTTTAGAAAATGATCTTAATCCATTTATGGTATTTGATACAAACGGTGGATTGAAAGATTTTAATAAAGAAGCTGAATTTTTATTTAGCTATGTTTTACCAAAAGAGTTATTTGACCTAGCAATAGCTAATGCTTCAAAATCTTATGGAACTCAAAAAAAGTTTATACCATTAAGTTATGACAAGCTTAAATTTTATGCTATTTTAGTAAGCTATTTAGATGATGAATATATCGCTTTAAAACTTTATAAAGAAGTATGCAACGAAGAGCAAATAGTATATGATGATAAACAACTTGAATATGTAAATATTTTTAGTTTAATAGAACTTGCAAAAACTACAAATCTTTTACAATATGATATCAAACTAAGTGAGGATTATGATATATCTATACCAGAGATAAAATTATATGTCAATGACTTTTTAATCTCTCTTAATGATATATTTTTACTACTTACTAAAAACAAAAAATTAAATATCAAAGTGTTCATCAAAATTGGTGAATATGAGATAATAGAGCAAAAAAAGCACCAAATTATAGCTATTGAGTTTATAGCAAATAATATTCAACCACTTACAACAGAGATATTAAAAAGAGCAAGAAAGATATATGCAAATATCTATATCAAAGATGATAAACTAACTCTTGATTTTCCTATGATTTTATAAGGTGATAATATGTATAAAGAAATAGCAATCATAGCTCCAACAGCATCTGGTAAAACTGCACTTAGTATCAGTTTAGCACATAAATTAAATGCTATAATTTTATCACTTGATAGTTTGGCTATTTATAAACATATAGATATAACATCTGCAAAACCAACACTAAATGAGCGAGATAATATCAAACATTTTGGTATAGATATAATCTATCCAAATCAATCATTTGATGTTATAGAATATATCAAAATCTACAAACAAGCTAAACTATATGCACAAAAACATAACAAAAATCTTATTATTGTAGGTGGAAGTGGATTTTATCTAAAAACTTTGCTTCAAGGTATTAGCAATATTCCCAAAATTAGCAAATCAACAAAACAATGGGTAAAACACCAATTAACAAATATAGATAAAGCATATAAATTTTTATATGAAAAAGATAAAGCATATATGGAAAAAATAGCTTTAAATGATAGATATAGAATAGAAAAAGCTTTATCTATTTATAAACAAACCAATAGTGTTGCTTCTGTATATTTTGAACAAAATAAACCCAAACCTATTATTGATAATATTGATATTTATGAGATAGAAACAGATCCAGCAGTTTTAAGAGATAACATAGCTTTACGAACTCAAAATATGCTAGATCTTGGACTTATAGATGAAGTTATATATTTAGAAAAGAAATATACTAGAGAACCAAATAGTATGCAATCTATTGGGATCAAAGAGACACTTGATTATCTTGATGGTAAATTATCAAAAGAGCAACTAAAAGAAAAAATTATCATCAATACAGTACGACTTGCAAAACATCAACGAACATTTAATAAAGGACAATTTTGTAATACTTTAAAATATCCACTAGAACAAATGGAAAATATTATTTGCTCTAATATATCTACTATTTAAGAATATAAATATTCTTGAAATTGGTTATTTTATCTGGGGACATTATATAATAATTTTGATACTTATTCCTCAATTTTTACAAGTTCCCACCCATGAAATACCATAATTATTTTTTTTAGTTTAACACCCTGATTAAGATACTGTGTAACTAACTTATCTTTAGAATAAACTTCTAGTTGCACTTTTGCTTCTTTTGTTAGTATATCTATTTTTTGTTTGGTTACTTTTTCATCTCTTTTTATATATTTAAACTCTATAAGTGCAAAATATTTTACATAAGGGTTATTAAATGGTTTTATAAATATATCTGCAAAACCTTTTTTGAACTCTTTTTCACTTTTTACTATAAAATACGATGTCATAGATAGATATGCTAGATACATAGCTTTTATATGCTGTTCTTTGTAGATATAATCTCTTATACCACTATTTTTATCTATTTGAGAAGCTAAGAATTCAAATACTTCTAAAGTTCCATTTAGTGCAAATAGTTTAAATTTATCCTCTACATGGCTTATTCTTATTTTGAATATATCTTCAAGTTTTAAACTATCTTGTAAAAAGTCCATATCTATTCTTTTTACTGTTTCATTTGGTATTTTAAAGTTTAGTTCAAATTCTCTATTTATTATAGTTATTAATCCCATATAAAACATCAAAGATTTAAAGTTATTTTCCTCTTCAAGATTTAATGCACTAAAATCTTGCACCAAATTATCTAAACTTATAGACTCACCAGCTATAAGGTCTCTTAATATATCAAAGTTACCATTTAGTTTGCCATTTGTATAGATGATATGGCGAAGTTTAGAGTAATCACTTCGGACATTTATATCTATCATCTCTCTTGGGATTTTTCCCTCTGAGAGATAATTGCTAATAAAATATAAAATCATATCACTATTATATATAGCTGTGCTATCTTCATTAAAGATATAGTTATTATACCACTCTTTTAATATATTTTTATCTATATCTATATCATAATACTCTAGCATAGTATCTACTTCATCCTGAGTTAATCCAACCATACTATTAAACTCTTTTTTTATAGATATATTAGCCCCTATATTAAATCCACTTGTAACATCGAACATAGTCATAGGAGTAACACCTGTTATAAACATTCGTTTAAGTGGTGAATCATTTCCACTTGTTGCAGTTTTTAAAGTTGTGAAAAATTGCTTAAACATAGCAGTTTTATCTGCTACTACTTTATAGTAGTTATCTTTGTTTTGTAATAATAGTTTGTTTGCGAAGTTGTCATATTCATCTATTAGTAGATATAGTTCAAGTTGATGTTGGTCTAAGTATTTAAATATATCTTTAAATAAAGAGATAGGATTATTGCTATTGATTTGTATATCTAAATTATATTTTTCTATAAAAGATGTTAATATAATGTTTAAGTAATATTTAAAGTCATTTTCAACATCATTGATATCTATCCCACTAAAATCAAATCTCATAACAAGATAAGATGAAGCTTTTAAAGTTAGGTTCTGACCTATGTAAGTATCCCCAAACATAACTTCAAAATCTTTTTTATAATAAGTATCATAATACCCCTCAAGTATTGCAAGAAATAAAGATTTTCCAAATCTTCTAGGGCGAAGAAACATTACATATCTTTCATTTGAATTTTCTAGTATCTCTATATATTTAGTTTTATCTACAAAATAGTAGTTTTCACTTTTTATCCGTTTATAGTCGCTTAGTCCGTATGGTATCTTTTTAAGCTTCATTTTCTAACTCTTGTTTGTATTGATTTAAAGTTGGTAGATCATCTAGCTTGAACTCTGCTATTTGTTCAAATCTATTATATTTTTTATCTAAAACTTCTAAACATTTTTCACATTTTTCAC
>CAJXII010000060.1 GCA_913054415.1 uncultured Arcobacter sp. | reverse complement strand
AATTATTTGTTAAACTAATTGATATTAATCAATAGAATATTAAAATAATTATGATAAAATATTGTAATTTTTTTAAAAAGGATAAAAATATGCATCCAAGTTTTCTAAAAGCGAAAATATTTGCTTTTTTGGCATTAGTGATACTTACAGTATCGTTTACATTTCCAATGGTCGCTTTTCATGGTGTTCTCAATAAAATCAATCAGGATAAAGTTGATCAAGTAGCACCATTTAGTAAAGCAGTTTGGAATCTATATAACAAAGGTAGATACAAAAGTGTTGCGACTCCAAAAGAAGCAAGAAATAATCTTGATAAGATGATTGATACATCTTCAGAGATTGGTGTAGCATCATTGCCTATTTGGGCAGTGTCGTTAGAGGCTCCAAACTACCCAAAAGAGGCTTTTCCTCAAGGGATACCTGTCTATTTCCATTTTGATGGATATAGTGGAGAGGTTCATGAGATGGATACTATTAACCATTATGTTGGTATGGATCCTATGTGGAGAGGTGGACATTTTGAAAGAGCAATAGGTCCTTATGCACTTTTGGCTTTAAGTTTAGTTATGATTTTATTTATAATTTATGATAATAAATTCCTTAATCTACTTATGTTAATACCTGTATCATTACCATTTTTATTTGTAGCTGATTATTCATATTGGCTGTATTGGTTTGGGCACAATTTACATGATTGGGGTGCCTTTAAGATTAAACCATTTATGCCAACAGTTTTTGGAGATGGTAAAATTGCTCAATTTACAACTCATTCATATCCAACAATAGGATTTTATGCTTTAGTAGCAATTAGTATATTTAGTTTATTGGCATTTTTTGCTAAACAAAAAGCTATGAATGAAACTCAAGAAGAAAATAAAAGTAATTAAAGGTAAATAGGTGTTGAAGTTTTTTATTATTGGATTTTTATTTGTTAATACTTTATTTGCAAATATATTACAAGATGTTATAGATAAAGCACCTAGTGGTTCAATATTAAAACTTCCTAATGGTGTATATGAAGGTAATATAGTTATAGATAAACCTCTTTCTATTATAGGGCAAGGTAAAAATGTTATCATAAAAGGTGATAATAAAGGAACGGTCATAACTATAATTGGTTCATATATTACACTTAAAAATTTGATTATTATAGATAGTGGATCAAGACATGAAAATCTTGATGCAGGTATAAAGATTAGTGATGGTAGTCAAAATGAAGTTAGTAATTGTAAGATTAAAAATTGTTTATTTGGTATAGATATGCAAATGGTTAATAACTCTATCATATCAAATAATTATATAACTTCAAAAAATTATGATTTAGGTTTAAGAGGTGATGGTCTAAGATTATGGTATGCAAATGATAATCTTATCAATCATAATCATCTTTACAAATCAAGAGATATGGTTGTTTGGTATTCTCATGGTAATACTATAGAAAAAAATTTAGGTGAATATTGTAGATATTCATTACATTTTATGTATGCTGGTAAAAATTATGTAAAAAATAATATATATAAGTTCAATAGTGTAGGTATATTTTTTATGTATTCGCAAGATACCATTGCTACAGGTAATATTGTGCAAAGTTCGCAAGGTGCGACAGGTATGGGTATAGGATTAAAAGATGCTACAAATTTTACATTAAAAGGCAATACTGTATTGTATTGTGCTATGGGAATGTATATAGACAGAAGTCCTTTTCAACCTGGAACTCATGATTATATAATTGGTAATAAACTATTATACAATGCAGAAGCGATACATTTTCATTCACTTAGTATTGATAATATAGTTAAAAAGAATATTATTATTGGTAATATTGAAGATATAGTAAATGATAGTAAAAGAGATAGAGGTGAAGATGAGGAGAATGAAGTAGTTGGTAATTATTGGGATAATTATCAAGGATTTGATAAAAACAATGATAATATAGGTGATACACCACACAAAGTTTATCAATATGCAGATCAACTTTGGGTGTTTAATTCTGATGTAAAGTTTTTTTATGGAAGTCCTGTGATCTCATTATTAAATTTTTTAGCAAAACTTGCTCCATTTTCTAAACCATTATTTTTAATGGAAGATAAAAAACCTATAGTTAAGATAAAAGGATAAATTAGATGGCAAAAACAGTCAAAACAGATAGACGAAAATTTATGAAATATTCGACGATTGGAATATTAGCACTTGTTGGAGGTGCTGGAGTAGCTTTAAGTCCTAAAGGTGTAGTTGCAGAAAATAGATTAAGACCACCTGGGGCTGTTGAGGAGAATGAATTTTTAGCATTATGTATAAAATGTGGGCAATGTTTACAAGTATGTCCTTACCATTCTATAGAGTTATCAGATCTATCTAAAGGATATGGAGAGGGAACACCATATATTGATGCTAATATTAGAGGGTGTTATGCATGTGAAGCTGTGCCTTGTGTATTAGCTTGTCCTAGTGGTGCTTTAGATCATAAAACAGAAAAACCTGAAGATATAAAAATGGGTATTGCTATTCTTGAAAATCCAAGAAGTTGTTTGGCAATTAAAAAACAACCTGTTCCAAAGGGTTATGATGACAAGATGAAAGAGTTTGTATCAAATGTAGTTAATACAAATGAATATGAACAAAAAATGTTAGAAAAATATGAACAATTTGAAGGTAAAGAGTGCACCTTATGTGCTGATATGTGTCCAATACCAAATCCATTAAGTGCAATTGCTATGGTGCCTCATAAAGATGGTGGAAGATATCCTGAGATATATGATGGATGTATCGGTTGTGGAGTATGTCAAGAGGTATGTCCAGTGCAAAGTGGTCCAGCAATCATAGTAAAGCCAAGAGCTACTTATGATGAAATATATAAAAGCTAGGAGAGATAGTATATGTTAAATAGTATAAAAAGGGTATCTTTAACTTTGGGTTTTATAAGCTTATTGTTTATAGGATGTGGAGATAAAAAAGATAATAATAACCAAGAGGTTAAAGAAACAGCTATTAATAATAGTGCTTCTGCTAAAATAGAGGTTATTGAAAATCATAATAAAGAGACAAAAATCAAAGTTGTGCAACATAAAAATAAGAAAAATGAAGCTTTTTATTATGAGGATTTACAAAATCAAGAGAGAGATAGAATATCTACAAGGACAGTATTAGATGCTCATATGCATATAAGAAGTCCTTATGAAAGAGTTAGAATTTCACTTATTAGACAACAGCTTGGTAAAAATTTTAAATTAAAATGTAGTGCTTGTCATGATGATTATGCAAATGGAATAGTTGGACCATCTTTATTGGGTAGAGATGCAGATTTTATATATAAAAAGATTTTAGAATTTAAAACAACTAAGAAAAATCCACTTATGACAGATTTGATTAATCAAATGGATAACAAAGAGATTAGAACAATAGCAGAAGAGATATATAAATTTAATCAACAAGTTCAAAAACTAGGAGCAAAAGAATGAAAAATATAATAGCAGGGCTATCAACATTAATTATTTTAGGTTTGATGGGTTATGTAGCATCACAAGGTGGAGCATATAATGGTGGTGAAGCTGGTAAAGTTATAGAAAATTTAGCAGATATTCAGAAAAAGAAAATTGATTCTCAACCAAAAGAGAAAAGTGATGATCAAAAAGTTGCTGATGCATTAAGAGCACTTAGAGAAAAAGCTGGAAATATTGGGGCATTTAAAGTTAGTCAAAAATATAAAAGTAAATGTTCATCTTGTCATGGTGTAAATGGTAGTGGTTTCCAAAATGGTAAAAAGATGATGGGACCTAGATTATTTGGTCAAACCCAAGAGGTTATATTAAAAGATTTAAGAGATTTTAAATCAGGAAGAAAAGAAAATATGATTATGAAAGGTTTATTAATGAGCCTAAATGATAATGATCTACAAGAGTTAGCAAAAGAGATAGGTGAATTTCCAGCAAGAGCAGCTGCACAAAAAAATAAATAATTACTATTAAAATAGTAAAATGGAGTTTTTATGGATAAATATAACAATAGAGAGACAATAAGAAAAACAACTTTCTGGTCAACATTTTTTAATAAAACAAAAGATGGTAAAAGTATATTTAGTTTTAGGATGAAGAGATGGATTTTAGTTTTTGCTATACATCTACTGTTTTTCTTATCATTTTTTATAGATATACAAACACTTGAGGGAACTCTAAATGGTTCAAGATTTTTAGGATTTCATATGATAGATCCTTTTACAACACTTGAGATGTTTTTAGCAGTTCATCATCTACATATAAATATCATCATAGGGGTATCAACTATTATATTTGTATATTTATTAGTTGGTGGAAGAACTTATTGTGCTTGGGTATGTCCTTATGGTATATTAAGTGAGATAGGTGAAAAATGGCATGATACTTTAGTAGCTAAAAAAATTATCAAAAATAGAAAATTTGATCATCGAGTTAGATATATATTTTGGGTAATATTTTTAACTCTTAGTGCTACTAGTGGGTATTTGGTATTTGAAACATTTAATGTAGTGGGTATTATGAGTAGAGCTATTGCTTACGGATGGAGTGTTGCACTTATTTGGGTATTGGTAGTATTTTTAATGGAGGTCTTTTTCTCAAGAAGAGCTTGGTGTACTTATATTTGTCCAATAGGAACTACTTATGGAATTTTAGGTAAAGTTTCAGCTTTAAGAATCGAGTGGAATGATAATTGTGATCATTGTATGGTATGTCATGATGTATGTTTTGAAAATCAAGTTTTAGAGATCACTAAAGCAAAATATGATAAACAAAGAGAAGAAGAGGGTATCAAAAAAGAGTATATTACAGGAGCTGATTGCACCCTTTGTGGAAGATGTATAGATGTATGTCATGAAGATGCTTTAAAATTCGATTTTAGATTAAAAAGTTTGGTATAGTAGTATATGATAAAAGTAAAAAATCTTACAAAAAAATTTGGTCAAACAATATCTTTAGATAATGTATCTGTAGAGTTTAATAAAAATGATTATATAGCTCTTATGGGTGCTAATGGAGCTGGTAAAACTACACTTATTCGATCTATTTTAGGATATTATCATCCAACATCTGGAGAGGTAAGTATAAACGGATTAAATCCTATTAAACATAGGATGAAAATCCTTGAAAATATAAGTTTTGTTCCACAGTTGCCACCACCTATTAAGTTAAGTATTAATGAGTTATTAAAATATATAAGTGTTAGTGCAAATGTAGATATAGATTTGATTAAACACTATTGTAATGAGATGAAATTAGATATAACACAAAATATAAATAAATCTTTTTTCTCTTTAAGTGGTGGAATGAAACAAAAACTTTTAATCGCTATAAGTTTAGCAAAAAAAAGTGATATTATAATCTATGATGAACCAACAGCAAATTTGGATCCAAAAGCTAGAGATGATTTCTATAAACTTTTAAAACAAAATGAAGATGATAAACTTTTGCTTTTTATCACACATAGAAAAGAGGAAGTTGAGCAGATTGTAAATCGTGAAATTTATATGGATATGGGTAAAATAATTTCTGATGATATTATATAAAGTTATAATTAAAAGAGTTTTTTTATTAGCTTTTTTGGTATTTTTTGTAGGATGTGATTCAACACCAAAAGATAATAAAATATGTCCTGTTTGTAAAATGGAAGTGAAAACAAAAAAATTCTCAGCAAAAATAGGAAGAACTAATTTTGATGATATTGGTTGTATGATTTTGTGGGCTAAAAAGCAAAATATTGATTTTAATAAAGTAGATGCAAAAGTTTATGCAAGTGATACAAATAGGTATATCAGTGCAAAAGATGCTTTTTTTACTTTTAATGAACATACACCTATGAGATATGGATTTAATGCCTATGAACATAAACTTACAAATAGTATCGATTTTGATACTGTTAGATTAAGAATGTTAAGGGGTGAAACTATGGTAAATCCAAAAATAAGAAAAAAGATATTAGGATATTAAATATATGAAAAATTTATTATTAATAGCATATTTAGATTTAAAAGAATCTATTAGAGCTAAGTGGTTTTTGGTTTATTCTGTTGTGTTTGGTGGGCTTATTGCACTATTTTTTATTGCAGGAGTAACACAATCTCAGGTGATGGGATTTAGTGGATTAAGTAGATTATTGCTTATGTATATCCAAATCACTATAGTTATTTTACCAATATTTATACTTATAACTACAGTTCGTTCAATATCAGGAGATAGAGATAGTAATGTTTTGGAGTATATGCTTTCTTTTCCTATATCATTAAAACAATACTATTGGGGTAAGATGCTAGGAAGATTTATTACAGTTTATCTTCCTGTATTATTTGCAATGATTGTAGCAGTTTTTTATGGTGCATTTCAAGGAGCTTCTATCCCGTGGAATATTTTTCTTTTATATACAGGATTATTATTCTCTATGAGTGTAGCTTTTTTAGGTATAGCATTTTTTATATCTTCATTTGTAAAATCTAGTGAAGTTGCATTAGGAATTGCATTTTTTATATGGATATTGCTTTTAGCTTTTATAGATATAGCTTTAATATCACTTATGTTAGCAGAGAGATTTAACGAGGGATTGATAATATTTATAGCGATGATAAATCCTATGGAGATATTTAGAATTGCAGCTATCTCACTGTTTGATCCTCAACTTACTGTTATGGGTCCTGTTGCATTTTATATATTAGATTCAGTTAGTCAAACAACTTTTGTTTTGATCTCTATATTATATCCTACATTATTAGGATTGTTGTTTGCCTTTTTAGGGTTTAGAATATTTAAGAAAAAAGATTTAGTCTAAAGGATTGATATGTTAAGAAAAATTATTGTAGTAGCATTATTAGTTGTATTTGGTAATTGTGCACAAATTCCAAATAGTATATTACAGATGTCATATAGTATGAATTATACAAAAGATACTATTGGATTAGTTAGAAAATTAAAAGTTTATAAATATCCAAATTGGGTAGCAAAAATAAATCTAAAAAATGGAAAAGAGGAATATTTTAGTAGTCCTAAAGGGATGTTTGAGTTTTATTTTCATCCAGGAGGATGGTATGATGAAGGGGTCAAAACAGAACGAGATTTTTTAGCATTGATTGTGACAGATTATGCTACTTCAAAACCAATAGATGCAGAAACTGCATATTATGTATATGGTAGTTCAGTTACATCTCCTGCTGGAGATGATTTAGTGCCATTTGCAACTAAAACAGCAGCAGAACAATTTATGAAAAAAAATAATGGTAAAAAAGTGATGAAATTTAAAGATATTTCATTGGGATTGATTAAATGGCTAAATGATGCCTTATAGGAGAAAAATATGTTAAAACCAACACCAAAAAATGAAGAGATCGAATTAGATCCAAAACGATATATAGTAAGTGAAACAGATGAAAAAGGAAGAATTACTTTTGCAAATGATTATTTTAAAGAGGTAAGTGGCTATAGTGATGAAGAGTTAATAGGCAAGCCTCATAATATTGTTCGTCATCCAGATATGCCAAAAGTTGTATTTAAATTATTATGGGAAACAATAAAACAAGGTAAAAATATAAATGCAGTAGTAAAAAATTTAGCAAAAGATGGTAGATATTATTGGATATTTACAGAGTTTGAGATTAGAAGAGATACAGATACAGGTGATATTATAGGTTATCATGCTGCAAGAAAAACAATCTCAAAGCATGTTATAGAGATAATATCGGATCTTTATACAAAACTTTTAGATATAGAAAAATCACAAGGTGTGGAAGCTAGTGAAAAGTATCTTATTGAGTTTTTAAAAGATAAAGGTAGTGATATTGAATTTTCTAATATAATGGAAGAGATTCATAGATTTTATTAAATTTTGATGGATAAGTGATGAAATTTTTATTTATATATTTCCTACTTATCCTTGATTTGTATTCAAATCAACTACAAAAGGTTATAGATCAATCTAAACCTTATTCAACAATCAAACTTTCAAATGGCATATATAAAGGTAATCTAATTATAAATAAACCACTTATAATAGTTGGAGATAAAAATTCTACTATTTTAGGTGATGGTAAAAATAGTATTATTACGATTAAAAGTGATGATGTAGAGTTAAAAAATTTAACTATTAAAAATAGTGGTCATAGATTAGAAAATCTTGATAGTGCCGTATCTCTTGATAAAGTTAAAAATTTTAAACTTTTAAATAGCAAGATTGTAGATTCTTTATATGGTATTAATTTTTATATGTCACATAATTGTCAAATTATAAATAATTATATAAAAAGTAAAAATCTTGCGATTGAGCTTCGTGGTAATGCTTTAAAAATGTGGTATAGTAACAATAATATTATTAAAAATAATACTATTGTTTCTACACGAGATTTTACTTTAGATTATTCAAATCATAATAGAATTGAAAATAATACATTTAAATATAATAGATTTGCAACAAAAATTGAACATAGTAAAAATAATATTATTCAAAATAATATATATAGATATAATTCAGTTTCTATTATGTTAGCAGGTGCTATAAATACTGATATTATTAATAATAAAGTTTTAAGTTCAAATGGAGCAGCTGGAATTGGTATAATTATTATGAAAGGTTTTAATACTAAGGTTCTAAATAATCAGATTAGTTTTAATGCTAAAGGGTTATATATAGATATAAAATGCACTGAAAAAGTTATGAGTAGATATATTTTAAATAATGAGATATCGTATAACAAAGAAGCATTACATTTTCATAGTTGTATCAAAAATAATACTATTAAAAACAATAGAATTTATGGGAATATCGATGATGCTGTTCAAGACCTTTATGCACCATTTGATGACTCAAATATAATAGAATATAACTATTGGGATAGATATGAAGGTTTTGATAAAAATAGCGATAACATAGGGGATAATCCTTATAAAATATATATCTATTCAGATTGGTTATGGCACTATAATAATAAAATCAAATTTTTTCATTCTAGTCCAGCTTTAAGCTTATTAAATTTTCTTAATCAAGTTGCCCCATTTATAGAGCCAAAACTTTTAATAATTGATAAAAAACCTATATTTTTTGATATAGGTCAATAATTTATTTATCATTTTAGGGTATTATTTTAATATCTACTTGAAGATAGATATTAAA
>CAJXII010000059.1 GCA_913054415.1 uncultured Arcobacter sp. | reverse complement strand
ATCTTATCTAATTATTTGCTATTTTAAATATCTATTGATTATTCATAATATCAATAATTACTTGATCGGTAACTTTCATACCATTTTTTGATAATCTTTCTATATGTTTTAGTGTATTTTCTATATCAGTTGCTATAATCCCTTCACCGCCTAATAAATTTTTGCCATGAGTTGCTAAAACATAAGCATCAAAAGCTGCATATATAGTTGTAGATATTTTCATAGCACAAGATGATTTGGCACCATCACAAATAATTCCAGATACATCACCTAAAGTATTTGCTATAGCATGAGATACTACATCTAAATCACTATTATTTATAAAACACAATGCCCCACTTACAGCAGCGGCTGAACATATAACTCCACAATAAGCACTAAGTCGTCCCACATTTGTTTTTATATGCACAGTTGCTAAATGTGAAAAAAATAATGCTCTAATAAGCGAGTCTTGATCTATATTCATAAAATCAGCATATTTTATCAATGCTAAAGATGCAGTCATACCTTGATTTCCACTTCCACTTGTAGTCATTACAGGTAATGCACAACCACTCATTCTAGCATCACTACCAGCAGAAGCAAAACTTGCTGCTTGATTTCTAACATCATTACCATAAAAACCATTATCTATATGATCTTGTATCACTTTACCAATATTGATACCATAATTACCACTTAATCCCTCTTTTGCTATTGCAGAGTTAAGTGTAATTACCTTTTGCATAAGAGGTTTAATAAGATCAATATCTATAGTTTTTGCCAATTGATATATTGTTTTTATACTCAATATAGTTCTATCTTCATGTTTTGTGTTAAAACAGTTATCATTACAAGCTTGTTGTAATAATACCTCTTTATCTCTTTTTATTTGAGTTATATTAGTATGTAGATGTTTAATCTCTACACTTGAACAATGATTTTGATTATGTATCTCAACCATAATATACAATTTATCTACAGTATTTTCATGAATTACTTCTATTTTATGTGTTTGCAAAAATTCTTTTACAATATCCATTTGACTAGGTGTAATATCACTTATTACCATTAAATCTTTTTTTGTATCACCAAATAGCAACCCCATAATAGCTGCTACTTCAATACCTACCATACCACCACTATTTGGAACAACTACACTTTTAACATTTTTAATAATATTACCAGAACATCTTATTACAACTTTTGTAATATCATCATAATCAAAAACTTCTTTTGCTTTTGCTGCTGTAAATGCTATAGCTATAGGCTCTGTGCAACCTTGTGCAGGAACAACCTCTTCAAATAAAATTCTTAAAATTTTATCTTGTGTATTTTTTGATATATTATTCATCAAATAGCACTATTTACAAATTGCCTCAAAGATGCTTGATCCAAAGCACCAGATATTCTATTAACCTCCACACCATTTTTAAAAATAATAAGTGTGGGGATACTTCTTATTGCAAATTTTGAAGCAGTAAGTTGTTGATCTTGAGTATCTACTTTTGCAAATAATGTTTTAAGTGCAAAATCTTTAGATACTTGTTCAAAAGTAGGTGCCATCATTTTACAAGGACCACACCAAGGAGCCCAAAAATCTACAATAACAGGAATATCACTATTTACAATAATCTCATCAAAGTTAGAATCTGTAAGTTCTACAGGTTTATTCTCCAATAAAGATTTTTTACAGTTTCCGCAGTTTGCTTTTTTGTAACTATCTTTTTTTGGAACATTATTAACACTTAAACAATATGGACATATAATTTTCATAAATTACCCCTTATAATTTTTTTCTCATTATAACATATTAAAAGAAAAGAAGGTATAATAATATTATGAAGACAAATAATATTATATTGATCGGTTTTATGGGTGTAGGAAAAGGAACTGTTGCTAGAGCATTGGTAAAATATCAAAACAATTGCAAAGGTAAATATTGTTTTGCTGTTGATACAGATGATTTGATTGAAAGTATTGAAAATATGAAAATCAAAAAGATTTTTAAACAATATGGGGAGCAATATTTTAGAGAACTTGAAAAAAAATGTGCTTTATGGTGTCAAAAAAATCTAACCAATACTATAATATCTACAGGTGGAGGATTTTATAAGCAACCAAATATTAAAAAAATAGGTAAAGTAATATATCTTCAATCTACATTTGATAAGATTTTACAAGGGTTATATAATGCTCCAAATTCAGCTAAAAAACTTAAAAAAAGACCATTATTAAATGATTTAAAAGAGGCTAGAAAGATATATAACCAAAGAGTAAAAGAGTATGAAAAAGTTGCAGATATTATTATAAATGTAGAAGATTGGGATGAAAAAAAAGCGGTTAAGAATATATTAAAAGTATTGGGAGAAGATAATTGAAGATTATAAATACAAAAGATGAAAATTTTAAAGAAGAGTTTGAAGAAATTTTAAACAGAGGAAAAGTTGATATTAAAAAAGTAAGTGGTATTGTCAATGATATTATTGATGATATTATTACAAACAAAGATGAAGCAGTAATTGAACACATTAAAAAGTTCGATAATTGGTCACCAAAAAATAGTGATGATCTATTTATTAGCCAAGATCAGATGAAACAAGCTTATGATAATATTGATGATGATCTAAGAGAATCTTTACATCTTGCTTATGATAGAATAGAAGCATATCATCAAAAACAGTTGCCAAAATCATGGATCGATTTTGAGGATAATGGAACTATTTTAGGTCAAAAAGTTACAGCAGTAAGTAGAGCAGGATTATATATTCCAGGTGGGAAAGCTGCTTATCCTAGTAGTTTGCTTATGAATGCAATACCAGCTATTGTAGCAGGAGTAGAAGAGATAATTGTAGCTACACCAACACCAAATAATGAACCAAATGAACTACTACTTGCAGCTTGTCATCTATGTGGTATAAAAACAGTTATTAAAGTAGGTGGAGCAAGTGCAATAGCTGTGATGGCTTATGGAACAAATAGTGTAAAAAAAGTAGATGTAATTACTGGTCCTGGAAATATTTTTGTAGCAACTGCTAAAAAATTGGTTTATGGTGAAGTAAATATTGATATGATAGCAGGTCCTAGTGAGATAGGAATATTAAGTGATGAAAGTGCAAATCCGAAATATTTAGCAATAGATCTATTATCTCAAGCAGAACATGACCAAATGGCAAGTAGTATTATGATAACAACAGATGAAAATATAGCACAACAAACTAGCCAAGAGGTTGATAAATATTTAAAAGAATTAACTAGAGAAGATATAGCAAGAGAATCTATTGAGCAAAGAGGTTGTATCATAGTAACATCTTGTATGGGATATGCTGTTCATCTTATGAATGAGATTGCACCAGAGCATTTAGAAGTGATGACATCTAACCCTTTTGAGTTATTGCCAAAGATAAAAAATGCTGGTGCTATCTTTTTAGGACAAAATACACCAGAGCCTATAGGTGACTATATAGCTGGACCAAATCATACATTACCAACAGGTGGAACTGCAAAATTTTATAGCCCACTAAATGTGGAAAATTTTATGAAAAAAAGTAGTATAATCTCTTTTTCACAAAATGCTATTAACGATATGGGTGAAAAATGTGCATTATTAGCAGATACAGAGGGGCTTACTGCTCATGCTAAATCTGTAAGAGTTAGAATAGAAAATAAACAAAACGAAAAACATAAATAAGGAAAAAATATGGGAAATTATGAAGCATTATTTGAAGATGAAGAGAATATATTTGGTGGAACACCATCATCAAAATATCACGATATAGCATCTCAATCAAATGAGGAGATTGTCAAAGATGAGTTTGATAAAATTGTAGAAAAATTTGCGGCTATGGAGCAACTTTTAGAACAAGCATATCCAGATCAAGATATAGATATGATGATAAAAAATCATTGTTTTGAAAATGCTGACTCTATAGATACTCATAAAAAAGGTTTGTATGTAGAATTTACAGGCAATATTGTGATGAGATTAGATAGTTAGTTTGGAGATTTTTTTTGGAAAATGAAAGTTTAGAAAAGGTTAAACAGCAAGTTGTTAAATTTGTAGCTAGTTGTAACCACAATAGAAGTTTAGAGCTACTTGATCTTTTATCACAAGGTAAAATGTTAAGAAGTAAATTGATCCTTAAAATTGCTGGTCAAACTAAAGAAAGTATCAAACTATGTGCAATCATTGAGATGATCCAATCAGCTTCACTTTTGCATGATGATGTTATAGATGAAGCTGATACAAGACGAGGTAAACCTAGTATCAATGCATTGTTTGATAATAAAACATCTATTATGTTTGGAGATATTTTATACTCTAAAGCTTTTAGTGAATTGACATTGATGGATAAGCAAATAGCTTATACTGTAGCAGATGCAGTAACTAAGCTTAGTATTGGTGAGTTGATGGATGTAGAGTTAACAAATAGTTTTAATAGCTCTTATGATCTATATTTTGAGATGATATATAATAAAACTGCTTCATTAATAGAAGCAAGTGCTAAAGCTGCTGCTTTACTTGTGCAAAAAGATCCTACATCTTTTGCTTTATATGGTAAAAATTTAGGACTTGCATTTCAGATGATAGATGATATTTTGGATATTACACAAGATAGTCAAACATTAGGAAAACCAGCAATGTTAGATTTTGTAGAGGGGAAAGTTACTATCCCTTATCTTTTATTATATGAAAGAATTGATAACAAAGACAAATTAAAATCTTTATACAAAAAAGAGCTAAATAGTGATGAACAACTATGGATAAAAGAGCAGATGGTAAAATATGATGTTCTAAAAGATAGTATTGCACAAGCTAAACAAATAGGTCTTGAAGCAATAGAAGCTATCAAAGCTGATCAAAATAGTGATCTTATTAATATTATGAAACAGATGATAGATAGAGAGTTTTAATATCTTTTGAAAAACAATAATAATTTAGATTTAATCATAAGTGGTGTTTCATCTAATAGTGGTAAAACTATTTTAACCACTTCACTATTATATTATTTTAAAAATCAGGTTCAACCATTTAAAATAGGTCCTGATTTTATAGATCCTCAATTTCATAAAATCGTATCAGGACAAGATAGTGTTAATTTAGATAGTTTTATGATGAATAATAATCAAGTGAAATGGCTTTTTAATCATTATAAAAAAAATATCAATATCATAGAAGGTGTGATGGGCTTATATGATGGAGAAGATAAGGGATGTAGTGCTTATGGAATAGGTAAGCTTCTGGATATTCCTATTATAGTTTTATTAGATTGTAGTGGAAGTTATATCACTATTAGTGCTGTTTTAAAAGGGTTGCTAGAGTATAAAAAAGATAATACTATAAAAGCGGTTGTTTTAAATAATATCTCATCAAAAGCACATTTTGAGTTGATAAAAAATATATTAAAACAAGATTTTCCAAAGATTTTAGTTTTAGGTTGGATTAAAAAAAATCTGCCAAGTTTAAACAATAGACATTTAGGTTTGGATCTTAATGATTTAGATATTATCAAAGATATATCAAAAGATGTATTGCAAAATATTGATATGGATATTTTACATACTCTATCTTATAATATTGCCAAACCAATATCTAAAGATTATCCATTTGATAAATTAACTAAAGTAGATAAAAAATTAGCAATTATATATGATAAAAATTTCTCATTTTTATATTATGATAATCTAAATTTTTTAAAAGAGATATTTCAAGATGTGGTGATCGTAGATTCTACAAAAGATGATGTTATTTTAGATGATTGTGATATGGTATATATTTGTGGAGGATATGTAGAAACAGATCAAGCATATCATAATATCAAAAACTCAAATAATTTTAAAAAATCTCTTATAAAACATAGCAAAACAAAGCCAGTTTATGCTGAATGTGCTGGATTGCTTTATTTGGGTAATGTAGTTGATGATAAAAAAATGAGTGGTATTTTAGATATAGATTTTAGTTTGCAACCTAGATGGACTAGACTTGGATATTATTATAATCAATCAAATATCAAAGGGCATTGTTTTCACTATACAAAAGCTATAGATGACAAAGATGGTTTTGATAAATTATCTAAAAAACCAAATCAAGATGGTAAAGTAGGAAGTTGGCAAAAAGATAAAGTATTTGGAACATATTTACATACTATGTTTAGAAATAATATAGATATTATAAAAGAGAGATTTTTAGATGAGTTATAGCAAATGGTTTGAACAACATAAAATAAAACACAAAAAAATTGTAGATAAATTATTATCAGAAAATTATACAAAAGAGCAGATTGTTGATTATTTCTTATATGAAAATATGCAACAAAATGAGATCGATTTTTGCCCTTTGTATGCCAAAAATAAAAAATGTCACGATATAGATGAACTAAACTGTTATTTATGTGCTTGTCCAAATTTTAGATTTGATGATAATGGTATAAAACAAATAGATGGCAAAACTCAATATAGTTTTTGTAATATAGATTCAAAATATGGTCGTCAAGGGATTTACTCAGAAAAAATACATCAAGATTGTTCAGGTTGCAATATCCCACATGGTAGATTTTTTGTATTGAAAAATTTTGATTTAGATTGGGAAAAAATTATGTCAAAATGTAAAGTGTGTAATAGTTAAATTATCTTTTGTAGTTTGGTGTATTTATCGATAAGTGTTTGATTTTTATGCTTGTAAGCACCTTTTAGAATAATATCTATTTTATATAAAATCTCTTGAATAACCTCTTGTTTATATTGGCAATGTAGATGTTTTTGTAATGCTTCTATACGATATGTATCTAACATTTTAGTTTCAAAAGAGAGTTGCCCACTATGACCTGCAATTTTTGTAATAAGCTCTTGATTTATATATCCCAAAACATAAGTATCTAATATCCTAAGCCACATATCATAATCCTCACAAGCGATTAGATTTTCATCAAACAATCCAACTTTTGTAAAAATATCTTTTTTTATAAGCACAGTAGAAGCACCAATTTTACAACTTCTAAGATTATCTACAAAGCAGTAACCTTGAGGTTTTTGTTGGTTTTTATTTTTTTTGATAATTTTATTGTTATATAACCAAGTTTCATTTGTATGTGAGATAAAAATATTGGGATTTTGTTTATGAAATAATATTTGTTTTTCTAGTTTATCTTTATGCCAAATATCATCACTATCACAAAAAGCTATCCAAGGGTATTTTGCTATTTTTATACCTTGATTTCTAGCACTACTAACCCCTTTATTTGATTGGTATATATATCTAATATCATATTTGGAAATAATACTTTTTGTTTGGTCTGTTGATCCATCATCTACTACTATTATCTCATTTGGTTGAGTTGTTTGAGATAATATACTATTAAGAGTTTTTTCTAAAAAATTAGCACGATTATATGTGGGAATAATTACTGATATTTTATAACAATCATCCATTTTTATCCCACAAGTATAGTTTATCTTCAAGCTCTTTTATAGTTTGTATAGATTTTTTATTGGGTGTAAATCCCCAATTTACTGCAAGAAAGTCTATATTGGCATTTGAGGCTGCTAATCTATCTTTATCGCTATCTCCTACTAAGATAGTATTCTTTTTTTGATATTTAAACTCATCTATTATAAGATGTAACATTTCAGGATCAGGCTTACTTTTTACCACCATATTTGCACCAACTATTTTTTGAAAATATTTATAAATATCAAGATGTTGAGTCATCTGTATTGCAAAAGTTGTATTAGCATTTGTAGCAATAGTAAGGATAAAATCTTTATGTAATCTTGCTAATAACTTTTTGATACCATCATATAAAACTATCTCTTTTTCATAGTTTTGTTCATAATATTGTTCAAAAAGTTGTGTATGTTGTTTGGTAAATTGATCTGTGCCATAGAAAAATTTAGCACTATTTATATGTGGGTTGTTGATATTTTCTAATAGACACTCTTTGGATAATTTAGAAAGACCTGTATTGGTTCGGACATGATTTATGGTATTAGCTATAATATTTCCGCTATTGATCAAAGTTCCATCCATATCAAATATAATTAATTTCATGTTATAATTATACCATGAATATACTTTTACTCGAGGATGATGAACTTTTTGCTTCTAGTTTGATTGATTTTTTAGATGATGAAGGGTTTGAAGTTAATCATAGCACACATATAGAAAAATTCTTGGATATGACATATTGCAAGTATTATGATCTATATCTTCTAGATATAAATATCCCTGATGGATCAGGTTTAGATATGTTAAAAGATCTACGGGATAGCAATGATAATACTCCTGCTATTTTCCTTACATCCTATAAAGATAAAGAAACACTAAAAGATGGATTTAAAAATGGTGCTGATGATTTTATCACAAAGCCTATCGATCTTGATGAACTGATGTATAGAATAGATGCTATTTTAAAAAGAGTAGGTAAGCAAACATCTCTTATTAAGATAGAAGATCTAGTTTATAACCCTATGACAAAAGAGATATTTAAAGACAATATCGCTTTGAAATTACCTATAAAAGTTCTTGAACTTTTTGAACTTTTATATGCAAATAGATCAAAAGTGGTATCAAAAGAGCAAATTATAGATAAACTATGGGGTATAGATGAACAATATAGTGAAGGCTCTATTAGAGTTTATATCAATAAAATAAAACAACTACTCAATCAAAATAGTGTAGAAAATATAAAAGGTGTAGGTTATAAACTCAATATCCAATAAACAAAAAGATTTTTTAATATCTCACTCAATTATCGTTGCTTTTATAGTTTTGATAATATTTATATTAAACTATTTTGTGCTTTTTAACTATGCAGATATATATAATAAGATTGTTGTTCCTTTGGTAGTTGGATTTTTATTTTTAAGTGTTGGGTTATATATATTTTTAACTAAACCATTGATACACTCTTTGTTTAAAAGTGATAAAAAATTCAAATCTATTATAAAAGAAACTATCCATGAGCTAAATACACCAGTTGCTACAATACAGATAAATACTCAGATGTTATTAAAAAAACAAACTGATCCTAAAAATATCCAAAGATTACAAAAGATTCAAAAATCATGTAATAATCTAATAGATCTATATAAGCAGATGGAATATGATATGAAAAAAAATATAGATATTATATCAGCAGAGAGATTTGATCTAAAAACAATAGTTGATATAGCAATAGCTAACTTTGATGATATTAAGCAAAATATCACTATAGAAAATCAAATCAAAAATAATATCTATATTACAACAGATAAAAATGGTTTTATAAAAATGTTAAATAATCTT
>CAJXII010000058.1 GCA_913054415.1 uncultured Arcobacter sp. | reverse complement strand
ATTTCTTAATATTAGATTATATTACACTAATTTAAGTAGAATAGTTTAATAAAATGTATAGTATAATACATCAATACATCAATACATAGAGGAGATAATTGTGCATAGAATAAATTTAACAATAGATGAGGCATTATATGAACAAGCAAGAGCATTTAGTTTTATTGAGAAAAAATCTATATCAGCTATGATTAGAGAGAGTTTAAATGAATATATTTCAAGAAAAACTAAGATAAAGCAACAGGCAAATTTAATACTAGAAGCAGATGATGAAAAGGAGATTTTATCTATAATGGCAAATGATGAATTTAGTTCAAGTGATGATTTTAAAACTAAATTTAAGTTATGAAAATATTATATTCAAAAACTTTTGAGAAAAAATTCTCAAAATATGATAGAAAACTGCAGGAAAAAATATTCAATGCCATTCAAAACTTGCCTAGTGGAGATGTGAAACGATTAGTAGGAAATAATATACCATCAATTTATAGATTAAGAATATCAAAATACAGAATACTATTTTATATAGATGAATTAGAGATACAAATATTGAAAATTGATAGTAGGGGTGATATTTATAAATCTAGATAAATGGTACGCCCAGAAGGATTCGAACCCTCAACCACCGGGGCCGAAACCCAGTGCTATATCCAGTTAAGCCATGGACGCATTTTCAAGTGGCAGTATTGTAGCAAATATATTCTAAAAGAAACTTTAGATATAATACTTATATGAAATATTATCTTTTAAAATCTTTAACTCAATACTTAAAACAGTTCTATACTATCAAACATATCAAAAGGGTAGAAAACAATACTATTAAAATAGAATTTAACAACCAAAATATTATCTATTTTGATATGACAAAAGGGCAATCAACAGTTTATAAAAAACAAACTTATGATCTAAATAATAAAAACTTCAATGCCCCATTTGATATTGTGATGCAAAAAAAATTTATAAATGCCAAGATTGTAGATATATACCTTAAAAATAATGATAAGATTTTAAATATCAAGGTCAAAAGTAGATCATCATACAAAGAGGATATATCGATTTTACAGTTTGAATTTACAGGCAAAAATACAAATGTGATAATTTTAGATAAACAAGATATAGTCTTAGAAGCTTTAAGACATATTGATGAGTATAGATCTACAAGAGTAGTGCAAGTTGGACAAAAGCTTGAGTCTTTAAAAAAACTTGATATTGTATTTGAAGATAAAAAATGTGAAGATATTGAACAATATCTGTTTGATATTTATACTAATAAACAAGAAAAAATCTTAGATAACCTCAAAAAGCAAAAAATATTAAAGATTAAAAAAGATATATCTAAAATAAATAATATTTTAAATAGTTTAGAAGATAGTGAAGTGTTAAATCAAAAAGCAAAACAACTTAACCAAGAAGCTTCACAAATAGTAGCAAATCTATACAAATATAGAGGATATGAAAAAACGATAAACCTTCAAAAATCTCAAGATATGTTTAGGGATTCTAAAAAGCTAAAACAAAAGGCCAAAAATCAATATCTTGAAAAAAATAATCTCAAGCAAAAACTAGATTTTTACCATAGATTACAAGATATAGTTCAATCAGCAACCACTATAGATGAGATAGAGTTCTATTTGCCTAAAAAAGATAAAAATCAGATCAAAACAAAAAAAGCAAATCCATATCAAGCTTTTTTTATAGATGGATATAAGATTATGTTAGGTAGAGATGAGAGAGAAAATATATATCTTTTACAAAATAGTAAAGCTAGTGATTTTTGGTTTCATCTACAAGAGCAGGTATCTTCACATGTGATTGTATCAAATAGCAAAAAAGAGTTACCAGCACATATTATTGAAGAAGCTGCTAAAATATGTGCTAAATTTTCAACCAATCAAAAAGGAATTTTTAGAGTTGATTATACACAAAGGCGAAATGTTAAAATTCAAAACAAAGCAAATGTTTTGTATAATCCGTATAAAACAATAGTGATAAAAATTATTTAAAGTGGAGATATAGTATGTTTGATATAGTGATGCAAAGTAGCACAAGGATAAAGACGGGTATAGCGATGATAGTTGTGCTGTTTATTATTGGTTTGATCGATTCCTTTTTCTTAACATGGTTAGTTTTAGGTGCTATTATGGTTGTAGCACTTTATGAAGCGATACAACTTTTTAAAATATATGATGATAAGATATATTTTTATGCCGTAGTGGTTTGGTTAGTAGCATACTATTACCCTAATCCAGAAGATTTAGTATTTTTAGTAGCGATTATTTTCGCTTCAATTTTAGCATATACTAAAAATCTAAATAAAGATCTATTTTTACCATTACTTTATCCTATAGCTTCATATCTATTTTTGTTGTCACTTTATAAATCTTACGGTATGAGTTCGTTGTTATGGTTGCTAGTAGTTGTTGCTGGTGCAGATGTGGGAGCTTATTTTGTAGGTAAAAGTAAAGGTAAAACACAATTTTGTATCACAAGCCCAAATAAAACTTTAGAGGGTGTTGTTGGTGGTATTGTTGTAGCTTCAGTTTTAGGTATGATATTTGCTCCTTCTAGTGTAGGTGGAGTGTATGGATTGATTATCTCAGCTATTGTTGCAGTTGCATCTATTTTTGGAGATCTGTTTGAGAGTTATCTAAAAAGGGAAGCTAATATCAAAGATAGTGGAAATATCTTACCAGGTCATGGTGGTATTTTAGATAGAACTGATGGGTATTTGTTTGGTGGTGTAGTGTTATTGATTTTACTTAGGATTTTAGGTTGATAGTATTAGGATCAACAGGCTCAATAGGTGTCAATACATTAAAAATAGCCAAAAAATTTAACCTTGATATTGAGGTATTAGTAGCTGGATATAATATTCAACTTTTAAATCAACAGCTACAAGAGTTTAATCCATCTTTGGTAATAGTAGCTTCAAAAGATGATATCTATAAAGTCAATCATCCTAATGTTAAAAGTGGACAAGATATAATCTTAGAAACTATTCGCCATTCATCATCAAATCTGATTGTTAATGCTTTTGTAGGTTTTTTAGGACTTGCACCTACATTAGAAGCTATAAAGTGTGGTAAAAAAGTAGCATTAGCAAATAAAGAGAGCTTAGTAGTTGCTGGTAAATTTATAGATACAAGTTTGATAAGCCCTATAGATAGTGAGCATTTTGGATTGTGGTATTTATGGGATAAAAGTAAAAAGATAGATAGTTTAACTATCACAGCTAGTGGTGGTAGTTTTAGAGATTATGATATAGATAAGCTACATAGTGTAACGATCCAAGAAGCACTAAACCATCCAAATTGGTCTATGGGAAATAAGATCACAATAGATAGTGCAACTATGACAAATAAACTATTTGAACTTATTGAGGCTAGATGGTTGTTTCATACTACAAAATGTGATGCAATAATAGAGTCAAAATCTATTATTCATGCTATGGTAAATTTTACAGATGGTAGCACAACAGCACATATAGCTAATACCAATATGCAACTACCTATTGCTTATGCTTTAGTTGATGATATTCAAAAAAATATTTTACCTAAAGTTGATCTTTTAGAAGTAGCTCAGTTGGAGTTTAAAAAAATAGAGCAATCAAGATATCCAATATGGCAGATAAAAGATGAGTTGCTCAATAATGAAAATTTAGGTGTAGTTTTAAATGCAGCAAATGAAGTAGCAGTCCAGAGATTTTTAGAAGCAAAGATAGGCTTTTTAGATATATCCAAAATCTCACTAGATGCTATAAATAGATTTCATCAAGTTAAAATCAATACTATTGATGATATATTTGAAATAGATAAACAAATAAGGGCTAGTTTATGAGATATTTAGTTTGGTTGGTTATTTTTGTATCTTCTATATTTGCTCAAAATTTATATAGATCAGGTGATAATGTTGTAGATAATTATAATAATATTCTTTGGCAAGATAATCAAGAGGTTATGACTGTTTTATTATCTCAAGTAGATGCTAGAAAATATTGTAAAAAAAAGGGCTGGAGATTGCCAACAGTTGATGAATACAAATCAATTGTGGATAAAAACAATAAACAAATATATATAAATCAAGCTTTTAAATACAATATGCCAGATGGGTATTGGACAGATGATACACTACTTAGGATGTTTGGTTATTATGGGCATTATATGAATTTTAAAAATGCAATAGTTTATTATGAGAATAAATCTTATCCTAAATATGTTAGATGTGTGAGAGATAGATGAGTTCAAAAGTTTTAATTTTACATGGTTTAGAGGGAAGTGATTATCCACATTGGCAATCACATCTTGCTATTGAGTTGATAAAAAATAACTATGAAGTGTCTTTTCCTGTATTTCCAAATAAATTTGCACCAAAATTAGATGAGTGGTTAGAGTTTTTAGATATGCAAATGAGATGTTTTGATCCTGATATTGTGGTATGCCACTCTTTAGCAAATATTTTATGGTTTCATTATCTTAATAGATATGATATTAAACCAATACAGAAGTTGATGTTGGTTTCTCCTGTTAGTATATCTTGTCAAATAGAACAAATATCTACATTTTTCCCTTATGAGTTGCCACATGATCTAAAAGCAAAAGAGCAGATTATGGTAACAAGTGATAATGATCCATATATCACTATAGATGAGGTGTATAGATTAAGAGATCTATTAGGTAGTATAGGGTTAAAAGTTTTAGAAAATGCTGGACATATCAATGAAAAAAGTGGTTATGGTAGATTAGATTGTGCTTATGATTGGGTAATAAGATGATTTTAAGTATAGAAAGTAGTTGTGATGATAGTAGTATTGCTATTACTAAAATAGATAATTTTGAGTTGGTTTACCATAAAAAAATATCTCAAGAGTTAGAGCATAGTGTATATGGTGGAGTTGTGCCAGAATTAGCAGCAAGGTTACATATAGAAGCTTTGCCTAAAATTTTAGAAGAGGTAAAATCATATTTTAAATCACTAAAAGCGATCGCAGTTACCAATGAACCTGGTCTATCAGTAACTCTTATGGAGGGTGTTACTATGGCAAAAGCACTAAGTATTAGTTTAGGTTTGCCATTGATTTTAGTCAATCACCTAAAAGGTCATATTTATTCACTTTTTATAGAAAAAAAAGCGATCTTGCCTTGCACTGTCTTATTGGTTTCAGGTGGGCATACACAAATCTTAGAGGTGCAAGATCACAACAATATAGAGCTTATTGCTCAAACAAGTGATGATAGTTTTGGTGAAAGTTTTGACAAAGTTGCAAAAATGTTACAGCTACAATATCCAGGTGGCCCAATAGTGCAAGAGTATAGTCTAAAAGGTGATGCTAATAGGTTTGATTTTCCTATACCACTTAGACAATCCCCAAAAATAGAGTTTAGTTATAGTGGATTAAAAAATGCAGTTAGGATGAAGATTTTAGAATTAGGTGAGTTATCACTTCAAGATAAATATGATATTTGTGCCTCTTTTCAAAAAGCCGCAGTTGAACATATCATAATGAAACTAAAAAAATATTTTAAAAAATCTGCCCCTTCAACTTTTGCAATAGTAGGGGGTGCTAGTGCAAATCTATATCTTCGGAAACAAATAGATATTTTACTTCAAAGTGTCAAATGTAATCAACTACTTTTAGCAGATCTAAAATATTGTAGTGATAATGCAGCTATGATAGGAAGAGTTGCTATTGAGATTTATAAAGAGGATAAAAATATATAAGTGTTATAATTTTTCTATTTAATTTTTCTATTTGTTATATACCAAATGATTAAAATTCCAACAAATATAATAGTAACAATAGTTATCTCTTTTAGATATTTATGGATCAACTCTTGATTTTGTCCTACAAAATATCCAAGCATTGTAAGTATTACTACCCAAATCCCAGCTCCTAATATGGTATAAATGGTGAATTTTTTATAATTCATTTTTGCAAGTCCAGCAGGAAATGAAATATATTGCCTAATTCCTGGAATTAGTCTTCCTGTAAATGTTGAAATATCTCCGTGCTTATTAAAAAACTCTTCAAGTTTAGTTACTTTTTCTTGATTTATAATTTTAAGTAAAAATCCTCTACCAAATTTATATGCTAAAAAATAGTTAAACCAAGCCCCTGCTAAACTTCCAAATATTCCAAAAATTAATACTAAAAATATATTCATATCACCTTGAAAAGCTAAATACCCTGCTGGTATCATCACAACTTCACTAGGAAATGGGAAAAAACTACTTTCTAAAAACATCAATAAAAATATCCCAATATACCCCAAACTCCCTATTGTATCTACTAAATAAGTTACTATTGCTTGCATTTTTTCTCACCTTAATCCATATCAAAAAAATCTTTTATATATTCTATCGTTCTATCAAACAACCCCATTTTCTCCCCTTTTAAAACAACAATTTTATACTCTACATTGTCTTTTTTTACAATAACTTTTACATAATTATAAACTCCATAATTTTTATATTTTTTAAGTGGAGCTCCTGCCCCTCCTGTAATAATAAATGGTGTATTTTGCCATTTTCCTCTATAATAAAAATGGATATGACTACAAAAAACCATATCAACATTGTATTTATCAAATAGATTATTAAGTTTATGAGCAAGTTTTAGAGATTTTAGACTATGCCCCTTTTTATATTCCCCTTTTCGAGGGTCATAAAGTGGGACATGAAATAGCACAAAACGGTGTGTATATTTTTGTGATTTTTGAAGTTCTTTTTTTAACCATTTTAAATGTTTAATAGTTTTTTTAGCACTATCTAAAATAATAAAATAACTATTTCCAAATACAAAACTAAACTGAGTTTTTCCAAGATAATTTTTAAAATTACTTTCTCCTCCATACCAAGGGATTTCGTGATTTCCTATAATGCTTAAAATAGGTATTTTAGAAGTTTTAATAATTGAAATATAATTTTTAAACTGCTTTTCATATCCACAGGCTACCAAATCCCCATTATTTAACATAAAAGAAATATTTCTATCTTGATTGATTTGCTTTATAATTTTCTCTAAAATAGCATCTCCATCACGATTATCACCAGCAACTACAAAACTAAAACTATTTTGATTATGATTTTTTTCGCTAATTTGATTTAAAATATTGTGATTATAACCAGCAAATCCATATACCACCAAAAATAGTATCAATAAGATTTTTTTCATATTTTTTCTTTTAACATTATTAAAATAAAACTTATAAAACTAACTCCAACTAATGAGAAAACTATTGCATAATTGTCTCCAAATTTTTGCCAAATCTGTCCTATTACAATCGCTCCTAATGAACTAAACGCAGCAACACCCCCATATAAAATTCCATATACACTTCCTTTATTTACAGCATTATCTGAAATATAACTTCTAATAGCATTTAAACTTGCAACCAAAAAAAGACCTAAAAATATAAAAGCTAAAATAATAAGTTTAACATACAGAAATCCCATAGATAAAACAGCAAAAATAAAAGATAAAATCATTATTTTAATAGCCCCAATTTTATCAATCCATACACCAAACAGATAACTTGTAATTGTTTGAGTAAATGTAAGTAAAATTACCATTAAAGGGATATATTCTACTTTTAATATCTGCTTTGCTTTTATAATAAAAAAACTATCACTAAACATAAAAAACAAAAATCCAAAATAGATAAATAGTAATGGTAAAAGTTTTTTATCTTCACTTAAACTAAATTGTTTATTATCAGTTTTTTTATAAGGCACATCATCTACGAAAAAGATAACTATCACAACTGCCAAAATCCCAGGAAGCAGTGTCCAAGCAAAAATAGATTTAAAAACTTCTATATTTTTTCCAATAAAAAATAGGACTAAAAAAACAATTATAGCCCCTACCATCTCCCCTGCAATATCCATCATTTTATGAAATCCAAAAGTTTTACCAGATTTTTTTTCTGAAAATTCTGAAATAAGCCTATCTTTTGTGGCACTTCTAAAAGCTTTTCCCATTCTTTCAACCCCTCTTAAAGCAGCTATTCCTTCCCACGAGGAGGTAAAATATAAAAGAGGCTTAGTTACAGCAGATATCAAATATCCAATCACAACAAAAGGTTTAACTATTTGATATTTATCACTTAAATAACCAAATAAAAATCTAAATCCATAAGATACCATTGTAGCAATAGCTAAAATATATCCAAGTTTATCAACCCCATTATGAAGAGAAAATACTACATAAATTGGTAATATTGTTGTAACCATATTACTTGCCATATCTGTGAAAAAACTTACAAATCCAAGTGCGATAATATTTTTATTCATTTTCTTTATTTTTCTCTTTTATTATTAATAATTTATCCCAAATATTTATAATAATTTTATTTAACTTTTCTAGCTTATTTTTAAGTAAAATAATTATTATTACTGCTATAATCGATACTACAATAGAACCTATTATATCAAAAGGATAATGCACTCCACAATAAACTCTAGCAACTCCACACCATAAAGCAAATATAGATGCTACAATTCCCAAACTTCTTGTAGATTTAAAAGTAATTAGCATTAATGCAATTGATACTACAAAAGTTGTATGATCTGATGGAAATGAATTTTCAGCCTTATGAGATAATAAACATAAACCAATATGATCCATAAATGGACGGTTATGAAAATAAAATAAACCTATTAATAGGTTTATCCCTACACCCAAGGTTGTAGTGTATCCAGCAAATAATGCCTCATTTTTTTTATTATTAAACCATAAATAAAACAATAAACCAATAAAAATATACGGTAAAAATTTTGCAATTAGTACCATAATTAAGTCTATAATATGACTTTTTCCTATATGTGAATTTATATAGATAAATAGTTGTTGATTTATATTCAAAATAATACTCCAAAATTTTTACAGTATTATTGCATCAAAAAATGAATTGAAAATGAATATTAAAATATTACAGTTACTTTTGTCCCTTTATTTACGATTGAATCAATTTGTAAGCTACCATTATGAAGTTCTATACTATTTTTAACTATAGATAAACCAAGCCCAAAGCCTTGTATAGCTTTGTTTCTACTTTTACTAACTTTATAAAATTTTTTTGTAATATTTTTTAGTTCATATTTTGGTATGCCTATACCCTTATCTTCAACTATAAAATATATTTTATCTTTTGCTTTGAAAAAAGAGATATAAATATTTTTATTAATCTATCTCACGGAGTCAATTTGTTTACTAAATTTTTTGAGGATTTTTATATGGATCGTTTTGATAAAAAGGGTATGATGATTATGCCCAACCCGGCCAAATCGAAGGTAGAAGATACTG
>CAJXII010000057.1 GCA_913054415.1 uncultured Arcobacter sp. | reverse complement strand
TATAAGAATATTAAATAATTGTATTTTTAAATATCGTCTAAAAATATGTTACGAATTGAAACAATGATTAAGAATTATTTTAATCTATAAGCAAAACTATATAGCACAGGTAGATATATCAGATTTAAAACTGTTCCCCAAGCTAGTCCAAATCCTAAGGCTATCGCCATTGGTTGAAAAATTACCGCTTGTCCTGTTGGAAAAAAGATCAAAGATGATACACCAATAAGTGTAGTTACAGATGTTAAAACTATAGGTCTAAATCTTTTAGAAGCACTAATAAATACATCCTCTATAGTTTTTGCTTCATTAAGATATGTCATCATAATAATACCATCATTGATAACTACCCCAGCTAATCCTAAAGTTCCTATCATTGTTGTCATACCTAAATTTACATTTAGTATTTGATGACCTATTAAAACTCCAAGTATAGAATAGGGTATCACACTCATTACAATAAATGTTTGTCTAAAACTATTAAAAAGATATAGTAAAGATAAAAGTATCAATATCATAGCAAGTGCAGTAGCTAGTTTCATATCATTTTTTAGATCTTTATTTTTTTCAGCTTCACCTTTTAGATGTATTTTTATACCTGCTTTTTTTATTTGTTTAAAAATAGGTTGTAGTTGATTTAAAACTTCTGTTGCTGTGATAACTTTTGGATTTACATTTGAGAAAACATAAAAGTTTGTTTCAGAGTTTTCTTTTGTAATTTTTTCAAAAGATTTTATGATTACAAAATCACAAATCTGATTTAATCTAACTGTTCTGCCATCTTTTAGACTAATCTCTTGAGATTTGAAATCTTGAAGATTATCTTTATATTTTGATTTTAGATTAATATCCAAAATACCATCTTTATCAAATGCACTTGCTTTTTTAATATCAAGATATTTATTGATAAATATGTTTGCTAAATATCCCTCATCAACTCCTAAACTTTTACCATAAGAGTTGATTTTTATTTTAAGATCATCTATACCTTTGTTAGTAGAATCAGATACAGAAGTGATCCCTTTAATAGTGTTTAGTTTATCTTTTAGAATTTTTATATAATAATCTATTTTTTCATAGTCATCACTTATTAATCCTATTTTTACATCAGCTTTAATTGGTCCAACTTTTTTTTGCACCACAGATAAATCAACTAGATGGTATTTCTCTTTTAACTTTTTCTCTTTTAGAAACTTGATTAGCTCTAAAGATATCTCTTGAGAAGTCTTTTTTCTTATCATATTTGTATCATCATAATAAAAACTAAGATAAGGGGTGATATATCTATCTACAAAATTGTTAGGGGCTAATTGATTTAGTTCAATAGTTATACTCATAGTGTAAGGATAGCTTTCGGTATTTCCACCACTATCTCTTCTATACCCAGCAACAGATGTGATATTTTTAATACTCCATCTATTTTTTTGAGTTGATATGATTTTTGCTATATCTTTAACAATTTTATTATTATCCTCTAAAACTGTATCCACAGGTGATTTTAAAGCTATATTGATTATAGTAGAATCAAATGTAGGGAACATCTGAAAATGTGAAGATTTTAAAATAACTATTGTTAAAAATGGCACACCAAATATAAAAATTGCTAAAAAACTTTTTTTCCATCTAAGAAAAAAATGTATAACCTTACTATATAGTAGATTTATTTTATTCCATGATAAAGTTTTGCTCTCTTTTTTTAATGTATGTGCCGCATGAATTGGCAAAAATATAAATGATTCTACAAGTGAAGCTACAATTAAAGCACTCAAGGCTATAGGTATTAGTTTGATAACCTCTCCCATAGTTCCACTTATCATTAAGCTTGGTAAAAAAGCAAAAAGTGTAGTCAAAGATGCTATTGTTACAGGTTTGATCATCTCCAAAGTTCCTTTGATAGATGCCTCTTTTGGATCAATACCTTTTTCTACATATTGTTGTATATTTTCACTTACAACCATAGCATCATCTACAATAATACCTAGTGCTAATAAAACTCCTACTAATGATATAAGATTTATCGTATAACCAACTTGATAGAAGAATATAGCAGCTATGACAAATGATGTAGGGATACCTATCATAATAATAAATGCCATCCTTAAATTTATAAGTAGTGCTACAATTATTGTAATCACAATAAGCCCAAGCAGTATATTGGAAGCTACAATATTAAGTCTCTCTTTTATTTTAAAAGATTGGTCATCTATGATTTTTGATTTTATATTTTTGTTTTTTTGATTAAATTGTGTGATAAGTTGTTGCACCTGTTTGTCTATTTTTGTAGCATCTCCATTTGCAGCTTGACTAACTACTAGATTTATAGCAGATTTTGAATTAAGAGAAAAAAGTGTTTGTGTATCTTGATGTTTTTTCTCTATAGTTGCTATATCTTTTAAATAGATGATTTTATTAGCTATATCTATTTGTGTTTGTTCTAATTCTTGTTTTGTTTTAGCACCATTTATAGTAGAGATATAGAAATGTTTGGTTTTATCCTCTATCTTACCCAATGGAAAAATATTTGATATACCACTTATTATACTATAAAAATCTGTTTGTTTTAAACCGTATGCATCTAGTTTTTTTTCATCTAAGATTATCTCATATACTCTATTGCTATATCCATATAGTGTTACATCTGAGATATGTTTGATACTAAGTAATTGAGTTTTTAAATTTTTGGCTTTCTCTTTTAATATATCTGTGTTGTTTTGATCGGTATATAGTGATATTTCAAGAAGTTTTTTATTAAGATCGACAGTTTTTACTGTGGGATCATCCATATCTGACGGTAGATTTGATTTTGTTTGATCAACTATATCTTTTGCTTTTGATAAGATATTGTATCTGTTGATACCTTTGTTTAGTTCTAAAATAATAGAAAATCTTCCAGGATTGATGATAGTTGTTATATCTTTTACCCCTTGGATACTATGTAGATCATCTTCTAAATCTTGCACTACTATTTTATTTAGTGTATCGATACTAGCACCTGTATAGTGTCCATTTACTACTACCATATCAAGATCAAAGTTTGGAAATATCTCTTTTGGAGTTTTGGTATATGATACTATACCTATTAGAAAAATTAATACAAATAAAGTATAATTCATTTTTGAATTATCTATAAAAAATCTCAAAATTCTCTCAAACATATATATTCCTAATCATAAAAAACGAATTATACCATTTTTAAAGTAATTTTTTGCTTCCAATTAGATACAATACATCTATGGATAAAGAAAACTATTTTATAAAACAATTCTCAAACAATAAATTTATAGGTGATGATGGTGCTATTTTAGATATTGATACTAAAAATAATGCTAAATTAGTCGTAAGTAGTGATGCTTTTTTTCAAGATGTTCATTTTAAACTAGAATGGATGAGTTTAAAACAAATAGCCCAAAAAGCTATGCTTGTAAATATAAGTGATACTATTGTGATGAATGCAAAACCTAAATATGCTTTATTGACTGTTGCAATCCCATCTAGTTTTGGAAAAAAAGATCTAAAACAACTAGCAAAAGGGTTTAAAAGTGTAGCTAAAAAATACAATATTACTATAATAGGTGGAGATACTATTAGCAATGATAAACTTGATATTTCAGTTACAATCTTAGGATATAGTAAAAAACCAATCTATAGACACAATACTAAAAAAGGTGATTTAGTGTGCTATACAGGTGATATTGGTAGTTGTAAAAAAGATCTTGATAAACTTTTTGATAATAAAAAAATATCTAAAAAAAGTAAGTTTATCAAACCAAAATTAAATGATAAGTTTTTTTACGATATATCACCATATATTCATAGTGCTTTGGATATATCGGATGGATTGTTTTTTGAGCTTCAAAGATTAAGCAAGATAAATAAAATAGGATTTAAGTTTTTTGATACAATATCAAAATCAAAAGGTTGTAGTGGAGAGGAATATGAGATTTTATTTACATTTGATAAACGATATAAAAAACGAATAAAAGATATAGCCAAACGACACAATATTAGATTAAATATATTCGCAAAAGCGATAGATGGCAATTTTGATTGCAAATGTAAAGGACACCATTTTGGATAATAAACAATTTTTTTTAACACATAGTAAAATAGATGTATATTTTAAACAAAGCAAAGATGATTTTGTAGTAACAGAGATACCACTTTATGAGTTTAGCAATGAGGGGGAACATCTGATTTTAACCATAAGAAAAAAAGATCTCTCTACTTGGGATATGGTTGGTATTTTAAGTGATTATATAGGTTGTAAAAGTAGAGATATTGGGTATGCTGGATTAAAAGATAAAAATGCTATGACTATACAACATATATCTATTCCTAAAAAATATAGTCAAAAAATAGAGAGTTTTGAACATCCAAATATTAAAATATTAGATACAACTTACCATAACAACAAAATAAGAGTAGGGCATCTAAAAGGGAATAAATTTTTTATAAGACTAAAAAGAGTTTTTTCTATGGATGCTTTAAAGCTTGAAGAGGCACTATCAAAAATTGCAACTAATGGTATGCCTAACTATTTTGGTTTTCAAAGATTTGGTATAGATGCTAATAACTATCTAAAAGGTAAAGATATTATAGCAGGTATCAAAAAAGAGAGAAATCGCAAACTCAAACAGATGTATATCAACTCATACCAAAGCTATTTGTTTAATCAATGGTTGAGCAAAAGGATAGAGATCAGTAGGCTAATAGAAGCTTTTGATCCAAAAGAGATATACCAACAACTAGATATCGACTTAAAAGATCTAAAAGAGATCAAGAAACAACCACATTTTTTTAAGATACTACTAGGTGATGTGATGAGTCATTATCCATTTGGTAGAATATTTTATGCAGAGGATTTACAAAGTGAATCACAAAAGTTTAACGATAAAGATAGAGTTCCTACAGGGCTTTTATGTGGGAAAAAAGTTAAGTTAGCAATAAATGATGCCCAAAAAATTGAACAAGAGTATTATGAAACTACCAATGAAAATGGATCAAGAAGATTTGCTTGGGTTTTTCCTACTGATATTCAAAGTCAGTTTAAAGAGGATAAAAATCATTTTGAGTTAAATTTTACATTGCCAAAAGGTAGCTATGCTACAGAATTAATATCAGAACTAATACATTGTTCTACTATCAATAAATAAGGATAAAGATGAGAAAAATATTATTAATATTTGTGTTGTTATATACAACATTGTTTGCAATAACATTTGATGAGTATAAAAAACAACAGACTACACAATATCAAAACTATAAAAATAATCTTGATAAAGAGTTTAGACAATACAAAAAAGCATACCAAGATGCTTTTAAAAAGTTTAAAAGTGATTTGCAAAATCATTGGCCAAAAAATCAGCCATTTGTTACGACAAAGCATAAATTTATTGAGTATAGCCCAAATCTTAAAAACAGAAAAATTGTAGATTATCAACATCAAAATATTTTATTGCAAACAATAGCTAAAAATCAACAAGAAGCAACCAAAAGATTTAATCAAATGTTTGATAGTTTGTATAGAGAAGATGTAAAACAAGCATATAAAAATGATATTTTAGAAAAGATGGTTTTAAAAGAGCTAAAGCAAAAAACAACTATTCCCAATAGTAGCCAAAAGATTATATCTGATATGATAAATCACAAACAAAAAAAGATCTTAAAAAGCAGAATAAAACCTAAAAATTATAAAACAATAAAATATAAAAAACAAACTATTTATAGTTTAAGGTTGAAGTTCCCTACAAATGCATATCTTACAAAAGCAAAAAGGTATAAAAATATTGTTAATCAATATGGTAAAAAGGAGCATATTCCTTATGAATTAATATATGCGATAATAGATAATGAGAGTAGTTTTAACCCTATGGCAAGAAGTTATGTTCCTGCTTTTGGACTTATGCAAATTGTTCCACAAACAGCAGGAAGAGATACATATAAATATCTATATAACAAAGATAGGATGTTGCATTCATCATATTTATACAATGAAAAGAATAATATAAAAATTGGAAGTGGGTATTTACATATCCTATATTATCGTTATCTAAGAGGGATAAAAGATCCAACATCAAGACTATTTTGTGCTATTTGTGCATACAACACAGGTGCAGGAAATGTAGCAAAAGCTTTTGTAGGCAATCATAATATATATCAAGCAACTAAGAAGATTAACAATATGACATCTATAGAAGTTTATGGTAGATTGATTAAATATTTACCATATAAAGAAACAAAAAGATATTTGAAAAAAGTTTATAAAAAGTTACTTATGTATGATCAACTTATTAAAACAGATTTTGCTATAAGAGGATAGGTGTTTTATCGTTTTTTATCCTCCTCCACATAATCCTTTGTAGTTGGTATCTTTGATTTTTTGAAGATATACTAAGGTATGTTCTAAAACTTTTTTCTCCTCTACAAGTGGTTGCATAAGGATATTTTTTTGAGTGAGTGATATTTTTTGATTATCTACAAGTGCCATCACTTCATCTTTTATCTCATCTAATCTGCCGTTTATCATATCTATACTTTTCATATAATTTAATTCTCCCATAAAAAAAGGTAAGGATAGCAATCCTTACCTTTTAAGTATATTAAATATCTATTTTTAAAACAATAGATTAAATGTCAAATAAACATTTCTTGTTTTAGATATAGCATTAGTTCCTAAAGCACTTGTAATTTTAGTAGGTTCTCCTATATGCATACCACTACCAGTATAATCATAATTAATATTTACAACACCAACTCTAATATTTGAGTATTTATTGATAGATTTAGTTATATAAACCTCAGTAGCTTTACCACGAGTGGCTAATTTATTAAGTGGATCATTTGCTCCACTTGTAAAACTAAACCAATTTTCAGATCCATGATTGTATTCAAGCCCTAATTTATAATCTTTAGTTATTGCATATCTAGCACCTAACCAATAAGCACTACCTGATTTATTCTCAGTGCTACTTCCATTACTTAATAAACCAACATTACCCATACCAGGCATATTTACTGTTTCACCATTTGGTTTCATATAGCTTTTTGCATAGTGAGCAAATAGATCAAGTTTTCCATTGATACCTCTTAGTTCAATCATTGCACCAGCTAATTTAAAATCTCCAAGATTTGTATCTTTAGATTGCATATATTTAGAACTACTAGAATTCATATCAAGAAGTTGAGGATTTCCATTCATATTTTTAGCACTCATAAAATATGCTTGAAATAAGTTTTTATAAGGTAAAGATGGCAAAGTTTGTTCTAAAAAATATCCTATAACTCTTGTTTTTTTAATATCTTTCTTAGCTCCATTATAATTAAATTGAGTTGTAGTATATTGTTCATTATCAACCACATTTGGAGTTCCATAAGCTATTCTTAGAGTTGTTCCTTTTGATATTTTATTTAAATTTGCAGTTAAAACAACCCCATCAGCCGCACCATCAGCTGCTAATGCATCATAAGTTCCTTTTCTTGCCATATCTTCTTTGATTTGATAACTTGGACCATCACTACTTGGTTGTCTTCCAAGAGTTAATATAAATGGGACAGTGGCACTAGAATCAGTCAATGTCCAATCTATGTATGCTCTTTCTACATATAAATTGCTGCTATCTGGTTTTCTACCTTGAAATGAATCCATATTATAATTTCTAGGTGTTGAATCTCCCCAGTTTTTATACATAGATAATTTTCCAGTAAATTTCATATTGTTTGATATTTTAGATCGCATATTTATATTTAGTTTAGTTCTATATATCTCTTTTGCATCATAAGTTGAACCATTGGCATAAGTATTTGAGTAGTTATTCATCTCCACTCTCATACCAAGTCCTAGTTGAATTTTGTCTGTAAAACTTCTTGTTTCTACAGTTCCTAATCTATCATCTAAATCATCAATATCCTCTTGTGTTGATTGTAATTCTTGAATTTGCTTTTCAAGCTTTGCAATTTTTGCATCTAAACTACTAGCATTTAAACTTAAGCTAAAAACACCAGATATTAACATTGAACTTAATAATATTTTTTTATTTAACATAATTTTACCCTTTCTTACATACCTGCAACTTCTGGTGAATCAGAATCTGCTGCATGATTAATTAAATATTTTTTTAAAACTATTTTATCTGAATCACTTAGTTTGTCAATACCAAACTTCTTCATTTTTCTTGCTTTTTTAAATACTCTGCTCCACTGGACAGAGGCCTTTGATGAAGCACTTAGTCCTAACTGATTTGCAAGTTCTTTGCCACTATTAGCAAGTAGATTCATTGCAAACAACAATACGACAACCGCAATAACTTTTTTCATTGTAACTCCTTATTTTAAAATAAATTTTTTATTCATTAAATTTCTTTTTTGATACCTCTTCAACTATATTCTCAGCCATAGTTGAAGTAGTGATCGCTATCTCTTGTGTTTTATTTGCAGTAACAACATTTTGTTGTGTTTGAGAATCTAAATGTGTAACTGCATTATTAATTTGTTCAATTCCAAGTAATTGCTCATTTGAAGCAGTTTGAACATTAGAGATGATTTGACTTGTTTTTGTTATATTTTCATTAAGTAATTGATACCCTTCAATCATCTTATCTGAAATACTTTTGCCATCATTTGCTTTTTGTGTAGCTGTTTCAACAATAGATTTAATCTCATTTGCAGCTTCAGCAGATCTTGATGCTAAGTTTCTTACTTCTTGTGCAACAACTGCAAAACCTTTTCCAGCTTCACCAGCTGTTGCTGCTTCAACTGCAGCATTAAGTGATAAAATATTTGTTTGAAATGCAATTTGATCTATAACTGTAATAGCTTCATTTATAGATTTTACTTGTTTATCTATATCAGTCATAGCTGTAGCAGTTTGTGTTGCATATGTTTGACCTTGATGTGATGATTGATTTAATTCTGTTGCATAATTTGACATTTTGGCAATATTTTCACCATTTGATCTAATATTGCTTGTGATCTCTTCAAGTGCTGCAGATGTTTGTTCTAATGCTGCAGCAGCTTTATTTGAATTATTATTTAAAGATTGAACATTTGATAATAGCACAGTTGCATTTTGTTCTAGTAAAATACCAGATTTTTTACTTTCAAGTAACATAGATGTAATAGTGTCTTTTAAAATATTTATATCTTTTGATAATATATCATAAATACCATCTGAAGCTATACCATTAAGTCGCAATTCCTGTGTATAATCAAGATTTGCATATTGTGCTAATACATAGCTTATCTCTTCGTAGTGTCTTTTTGTTTCTAGAATCATATCATTTACACTATCTTTAAATTCTTCTAATACAATATTTGAACTATGTGCCTCTATAGTTTTGTCAAAATTACCTATTTTTAATCTATCTATTATTGATTTTGCTTCGTCGATAAATTTCTTATCTTTGATCAAATTATTCTCTATT